>JAEYWW010000389.1 GCA_023428805.1 Armatimonadota bacterium
GCCTCGTAGAGCGCGGGACGACCCGCGGGCTCGATGCGCCGGATGACGCCGACCGCCACCAGAGCATTGAGATTGTCGTACACCGCCTGCCGCGACAGAGACCCCAATCTCCGCCTCGCCGCCGCGACGATGAACTCCGCATCCCGATGCTTCCCCTCGTTTCCGACAACATCCAGCACCGCCTGCCGGGGCGCGGTGAGTCGCAGACCCGATTGATGCAGAAGATGCCGGACTTCGTCTCGCACGAGCAAGACTGTAGCATATTATCTGGATGAAGTCCAGATAGAGGGGCCCAACTCACATTCTATCATTGCCTTGCTCGCACCTGAACTGCAAAGACAGATGTCTTGATTATTCGATGAGTTGGTGAGAAACTTGCCCGGATGATGTGAGAGAGCCACCATCCGGGCAAATTGGTCAGTCGAGGTACGCCGTGACTGTGATCTTCACGTCGATGTAGCGATTGTTCAGAACCCGATGGTTTTCCTGAAGAGCCTCCTCCGCAGCTTCCGCGCCTGAGATGCGGGCTGTGTTGATGGCGTCAAAGGCATACCAGTAGGTGTCATCAGGCTTCATGGCCCAGAGGCTCGAATCATAGAGATTCGTCGGCTCTTTATCAGCCGCCCAGGTGGCGCTTTTGATGGTTCCCCCGTCCTTGTCTGAAATGACCAGTGAGATGCGGGATGCGTTCTCGATCTTGGGAATTTCGATCAGTGCGAGAGTGTAGGTGCCGTACAGTCCACCGTTTTGAGGAACGATAATTTCACCGACTGTCTTGAAGGTGCCCGTCCCCTTGGCAATGTTGTTCTTGAACTGGATGCGGGTGTTGGCTTTGCCGACTTCCTTGCCATCAAGAGTCACGCGGCAGTTGACCGCCACCGTAATCTCCTTGTTGGTCAGATTGCCGATGAAGACTTCGCTGCGAGATGACTTCAGAAGTCCGCCCGGGCTTTCGTCGGTTGATCCGCCGTCGACATCCTGCACAAACACATCCGAACTGCTCACAGACCACTCGTAGACGTAGTTCGCTCCTTCCTTCTTGTTTCGGATCACCGCATTGATGTCCGTCGTGCCGGAAAGCCCCACTTCAGTTCGATCCGGGATGAGCGAAACGGTAGCCCGAGTGCTTGTGATCTCGAAGATGTTGGCCAGATCGCTGCGCTTGAGGTCCGCCATCGGCGCCAATTCCTCTGTCGCTGCCGCCAAGTTGATCATGCCGATCCGCTCGGTGATGACCCCCACCCGGTTGATGATGTCCGTATTCCCGGTGAAATGCGAACCGCCCTTGTCCTGTGCCCATGCAGTGAACACGTCTGCGGTCGCGGGAAGGATTGTCGGCTTCAGGTGTGATGAACTGACAAAGCCCGCCACCGCCGCAGGGAAGCGTCCCTGCGCAACGAGCGAAGTCACTCCCGGCATCAAAGATCGAAGGCTCGTGATCATCTGTCCCGTCTTCGGGTGTTCAAGCGCGTAATCTACGAAGCTGTCGAGCGCTTCGCCGTCGAGAGGCACGACCAGGTTGGCGTAGATCGGTACGAAGAAGTCGAGATAGATCGTCCAGAAGACTGTCTCCTCCCATTTGACGAACTGGGCGTTTGTCAAATCCGCAAAATCGCCCGCTGTCCTGCCCGCTCCGACCGTCGTCAGCTTGTAATAGACTTCGACTTCCCGGTCCGATTCGGCAATCGCGGCGGGAACCTTGAACGGGTCCGAAGCGATGGGCTGCCAGGGATACTGCCCGGTCAGCAGGCCGGTCGCGCTGTCAACCGATCCGCTGTAGCGGTGCGGCATCCGAATCCACGACTCTCCCAGGTCTTTTTGAAGGTTGACGACATTTCCATCTTGGTCCTTGAATCCCGTCATCTCCAGATAGGCATAGGAGCGTCGGAAGTGGTTGTTCGTCACCTCGACCTGGTCATCCACATCGTCGTTCAGATTCAAGCCGCTGGCGTTGGTCGTCGGGCTGATGTCGGGTCCGCGCCCTTTGCCGGTGTTGGTCACCGAGTTGACGACGTTGTCCAGAGCCGTCCGAACTGCGGCGTCGTCCGCGCTGACAAAGCCCTGCGTCGTGAGCGATGTCGAGACTGCGGCGACCACGGCGGCATAGCCCGGCATCGCCTTCACTCCGTTCAGCACGGTCATCGAGGAGCTGCTCCCCTTTTGAAGCGGGCCGCCGACCGCAAAGAATGTCAGAGCCTCCGCAGTCGAGTCCGCGCTCAGCTTTGTCTTGCCTCTGCCCAGGAACCCGATGGCCACGAGCCGGCCCTGCGAGTCCGCAGTCTGCGTGTACTGCGGGCCGTCGTTGAAGATGACAACCTCGCCCTTGCCCGTCGAGTCCACCGCAACCTCGCCGCCGGAAGTCCAGAATTTGAGCTTGTCAAAGGCTTCGCTCTTGGTTCCCGTCGGAAGTTCGAGCTGCGCCACGACCGGCGTCTTGACAAAAGTGGAGAAGCCTCCTCCGCCTCCCCCTCCCGTACTGCTGTCGGAGGAACTGCCTCCGCATCCTGATGTCGAAAGGGCAACTGCAGCGAAGGCTGAGATGCCGAGCAGCGCTTGAAACATGCGACATTTCATGCTTCGGGCATTCTGCCCCCTGGGGTGTACCCCAGACGTATCCCATGGTGTACTCCATGACGCGTTTTGCATGAGCGGCGGGCAGAAAATCCTCTGAGTTAAGCCAACTTAAGCCGATTTCTTAAGTTGGGCGATCTTTTGATGACTTCAAGGCAGAGACCTTGGTAGCTTCCGACACGACATGAGGAACACATTTTCTCTTGCCGGGCTGGCCCTTGGGATTGGGGTGCTGGCATTGATGGCGTGCACCCATTCCCAGGCAACCGCTGCGGCGAATACTGCGGCAGATGCGGAAGCGCAGGCGTCAGCGGCGCTGACGATCCGCATTCAAGCCGAGGTCTTTGATTATTACGACCAACTCGTCAAGCGGTGGGAGAAGCGGGAGGCGAAGACGATCGCGTCGGCATGGGATGCCAAATACAAGGCGCATTTTGGGAGGAGCGATGACGACGGAGTCGCGCTAACTGGTGTTGCCGACTTTGAGAAGCAGGCGGCATGGAAAGGCACTTTTACAACTGGCTGGGATAGGGTTTTGGTGTCATCCATGACGCAGAACGGAGACCAGATCGTCGTCAAGGGGTTTGAAGAAGGCTCTTGGCGCTTGTTCGACGGAGACGATGTTACTGATGGCGGCGCCTCCTTCTCCCATTCCTTCAAGGACACCTGGGTCAAGAAGAGCGGCAAATACCTCCTCACCAAGTCCGAACCCGGAGCCTATAAGGAACTGACCGAAGAACAGCTCGCCAATCTGACCAAAACTCACGCTACGCTGGGTAAAACCTTGAAGTCAAGCTCGAAAAGTTGATCACTAAGTTCAGACAATGTTGACGGATCGCCAGGATAGTATTGATATCATGATGAGAAAATGGGCTCCACGCAAGTGCCGTTTGTTCTCATTGAGTCTTCTTATTGTCCTGGCCTGGCCCACGACAGCGCTGGGCGTGGGGGACAGCAGCGGGCTGGCATTTGATCAGAATCCGGAGGCGGTTTCATCACGCCTCGAACAAATCCGCTCTTCTCACCAAATCCCAGGTCTTTGGGTGGCCGCTTCTTCCGGCGGTCGAATTGTCTATGCACAGGCTTTGGGTGCGAAATGGGTGAACGGAGCATCCGCCACAGTCGATGATTCGTTGCCGATCGGGTCAATTTCAAAATATATCACTGCCGATCTCACTTGCATCTTGATATCGCAGGGCAAATTGAAGTCTCAGGCTACGGTTCAGAGCATATTTCCGCAACTGACCTCTGAACCATGCTTTTCCGCAACTATCGTCGATCTGCTCTCCCATCGATCAGGCTTTCCCCGTGATCACATTCCTTGGTTGGAAGATCCGAACTCAGCCGAATCTCGAGCCCAATGGAGGCAAAGCCAACTACTGACTTTTGCGGGTTTGGAGGAAATGGACCGTCGCGGATATCGAGCCAAGGAACGCGCGCAATCTCCCAACACGGCGGAGACTTATTCCAATTTCGCCTACTCAGTTCTTGGAACCATCGCTGAGAAAGTGGTGGGAAAGCCTATGGAATCTGTTTTTGCTGAATATATGTTTAAACCGTTTGGGATGGGGTCAGCCAGATTTGGCATCCCCAATCCCTCCGGGAAAGATACTGATCAGCCACTTGGACATTTCACACAGAATGCGGAAGGTGCTTGGCTTCCATTTGTTAATTGGCATGATCAAACAGAGCCCAGATCAATGGCTGCAACGAGTGCTGGAGGCATCCAAATGACCGTGCAAGACCTCTGCAGATATCTCACTTGGCGATGCTATGGCCCCTCTGCGAAAAACGCTCCCTACAACTCGCAGATCATGGCGACTCTCTGGCGGCAGGATCAACAAGTGGACAGTGCATCGGGGGCAACCAGTGGGTATTGGGCGTGGTTTCGGATAGATCGCAACCGCAAAGTGGTCGTTGTCTATATTGCAAATGCCAATCTTACAGAGGTTCAAAGAAATGCGCTGGAATCCTATTTGAGTGGCCTTTGAACTTAAAATGCATCGAACAAGCTATAAGTGCTCTTAAGTTTGCTTACCTTTTGAATGCTGCGTGGTTGGAGAGGCAGCATCTTTCTGGTATGACGAGGGCTCCGAAACAACTCCTGCCGGAAGGAGGAGGCTTGCGGCGGAACTTTCTCCTTGTTGCGCGGCCTTTGCCCTCATAATCTTCGCGCAGGCGGCTTTCAGGTGGCGCAGGCGAAATAAAGTGAGCGCAGGCGATCTAGAGCGCGCGCAGCTTGAATCAAGTCCGCGCAATCGGGCATGAAGTCCGCGCAATCTCTTTTCAGCGCGCGCAATCGCCTTCAAGTCCACGCAATCAGACACAAAATCCCGCAAGGGCCTTTCAAGGCCACGCAGGCGGGGTTCAGGGAGCGCACGCGCTTCAAAGTCTGCGCGCGGCGTGGACCTTCTGCGTCACGCCTGCTGACCAAGGTTGACAATCTTCGTCCCGCATCATTTTGGAGCGAGATTGACTGTCGATGTCCATTTCCCTCAGGGCCAATCGTTGAGATCATGTGGGCACGATTGTCGTGCAAACATGGCAAGAGAGAAAGCAATGGAAACAGGCACCGTTCGACTGCACCGCGTCATCCAGGCTCCGGCCGAGCGCATCTACCGCGCGATCCTCGACCCGGCGGCCAACTGCAAGTGGCTCCCGCCCCACGGGTTCACCTGCACCGTGCATCACCTGGATGCGACGGTGGGCGGGACATACAAGATGAGCTTCACGAACTTTTCAAGCGGAGGAAGTCATTCATTCGGCGGGAAATACGTCGAGCTCGTCCCAGGTGAAAAGATCGTCGCCACCGACGAGTTCGACGATCCGAATATGCCGGGGACGATGCGTACGACTTACGAATTCAAACCCGTCTCGGTCGGCACGGACGTGACGATCGTCCAGGAAGGAATCCCCGCCGCAATCCCCGCAGAGATGTGCTACGTCGGCTGGCAGCAGTCGCTGGAGTTGCTGGCGAAGCTGGTTGAGGCCGAGATTCCGGCTGAGTTCTGACTTGAGCAGTTGACTTCCTCTCCCTTCAGGGAGAGGATCGAGGTGAGGGTCTAACTAGTTGAGCCTTCAGTCCAATTGAATTCTGGATCGTCCCTTACGGGCTGATATTGTTTGGACCCTCATCCCAGCCTTCTCCCTGAAGGGAGAAGGGGTTGTTCTGCGATCAGCTTTTGAGCACCCAGCCGTTCGGATCGATCACCGGCTCATCGCCCGTGAACTTCACCGAGCCTTTGCCTTCGGTCATCGGAACCCGGGTCGTCTTGCCATCTGCCACCACATCAATCGGCATGGGGAAGGGCAGGTTGTCGGGGGTGATCCATTCGAGGGTGAGGGTGTTGTCTTTGACTTCCTTTTTGAGTTCGGGCAGCTTCGCCTGGCGGATGTAGACCTCGAAGAACCAGCTCAAATCCTGCTTGGCTTCGCGGGAGGCGATGGTCACATAGTCTTCTGTGGAGACAAGGCGCAGGGCGCGTCCGTCGGTCCATTTTTCGGATTCGGACGTGGGATATGCCATGCGGCGGATTGAGCGGAGGAAGGCGTCATCGCCGATCAGGTAGCGGAGCGAATGGAGCGCGAGCGCGCCTTTGTCGTAGATGTCTCCGCCGTAGATATCCGGGCCTGATTCGGCGCGCGGAGCTACCGGGGCGGCGTTGCGGATCGCGCGGCGGCGTCCTTTCATGGCGGTGAAATAGGCGTCCTTTCCGCGAATCTGCTCGATGTAGAACGTGTCGAGGAAGCTCTGGAATCCCTCATGAATCCACATGTCGCGCCAGTCGGCATTGCAGACCAAATTTGCCCACCATTCATGCCCGAATTCGTGGAGCAGAAGCCAGTCGAGGCCATCGGGAGCGAAGCGGTATTTGTTGCCGTAGGCGATGGCCGTGGAGTGCTCCATGCCGAGGTGCGGAGTCTCGACGATGCCCATCTTGACGCTGCGGAAGGGGAACGGGCCGCAGAATTTCTCCATGAAAGCGAGATACTTTTTCTGCTCCTCAATCAGCTTCGGAGCCTTATCTTTGCTTTCTGGGAGAACATAGAAGTGGATCGGAATTGTCTCACCCGTGATGGATTTCGCGGAGTCTTTGACCAGATCATAGGGGGCGGCGTTGAAGACCAGCGAGTAATTGTTGATCGGCAGCGGCATATGCCAGGTATAGGTCGTCGTCTTGTCCGCGTTCTTCTGCGTCTTCTGGAGGAGGCCTGGTCCGACGCCGATCAGAGGATCAGGCACGGTCAGGCGCATCGTCGCTTTGTCCGGCCGGTCGGACGGATGATCTTTGCAGGGGAAGATCAGATCGGCACCGTCGCCTTGGAGCGCCACGGAAACCCAATCAGCTCCGCTCGCGGTTTTGGCCCAGACTGTGCCGCCATCCCAAGGCGCGTTCTTGGCGACATGGGGGATACCTTCGTAGGTGGTCTCGACTCGAATCGGGTCGCCGGGCTGCTTGGAGAGGGGGAAGTAGACGCGAATTTTGGTCTTGTCGCGGGTGAAGCGAAGCGGGGCCTTGCCGTCGGTGACTTTGGAAACGGTGAAAGGCTCATCCAAGTCGATCACGATGCTCCCGGTCGGGATGACCGTCTTCGCCTCCATGATCGTCGTGCCGCTCAGCGACTTCTTGACGGGATCAACTGTGATAGCAATGTCGTAGGATTGAACATCGTAGGCCGCCTGCTCGATTCTCAATTCGCCTCCCGAATCGGAGGCTTGACCGCTCAAAGCAGCGGCGAGAACTGGGACGACAGCAGACCAAGACATGCTGGATAGTATAAGCGAGGGCATCGGGTACAAGTGATGGTGGCGCTCCTATGACGCAGATTTCCTTTCAAACTCAGCTGCATCGGCCCGGAGGCAAGGACAAGGGCGCGGATTGGACATTTTTGAATCTGCCGACCGAAGCCAGCGAAAAGCTACCGTCGCGGAGCATGGTGTCGGTGGAAGGCACCTTCAACGGCGAGAATTTTCAGGCGACGTTGGAGCCCGACGGACAGGGCGGACATTGGCTGAAGGTCAGCGAAAAACTTCGGCTGAAAGTCAAAGCTGAGGCGGGCGAAATGGTCGATCTTTCGATTGCGCCTACGACGGAGGAGCCGGAACCAGAAGTGCCGGAGGATTTTCAGGCGGCGCTGGACGCGGCATCGGATTTGGCCCGGGAAACATGGTCGGCCATCACCCCTCTAGCCCGCCGAGATTGGATTTTTTGGATTGTGTCGGGGAAGAAGGCAGAGACTCGCATCAAGCGGACCGAGGTCGCGATTTCCAAGCTGTCGGCGGGAAGCCGCCGCCCCTGCTGCTTCGACCGATCGGGGATGTACAGCAAAAGCCTGACCTGCCCGATCTCAGATGATGAAAGTTGACGGCTTTTTGAGCTCTTGAGTGGAGCGATCAAGATGCCGAACTTCACTGCACGAGCGATTCAATTTGAATTGCGTTTGTAGATGAGCGGTGTCACGATATTGTCGTCGAGCACATCGCCCACCCGCCGCGAATTGAAATACTCCTCTGGAAGCACATTGCGCTGGCCGTTGAAGGTCGATCCATCCGGCATATAGGCGCAGGTCATCGCGCGTCGGGGACGGTTGGTCATGTTCGCGCCCGCGCCATGAGCGGTGAGTCCGTTGTGGAAGACGGCGGAACCCGCTGGGCAGGGGCAGGCGACCGAAGCAATTTCGGCCCATTCGGGATAGACCTTGAAGAGGCCGCCCTGGTTGGAAGTGATGTCCGCGTTGTCGAAACGCGCCGACTTGTGCGTTCCCGGCAGGTAGTACATGCAGCCGTTCTGGAGCGTGGCGTCGTCCAGGGCAACCCAGATGGAGAGCGAGTCGTGGGAAGAGAACGACCAGTAGGGGTTGTCCAGATGCCAGGCAGTCGCGTTGCCAAAAGGAGGCTTGATGAGGGCCTGATCGTGCCAGATGCGGATGCCATCCACGCCCGCGAGCTCCGCGGCAACGCGACCTAGTTCGGGATCATGCATGATCTGCCGCATCCCCTCATGGACCTCGGCGAGCTTCAACGCCTGCAGGAAGACCTGCGCGTAGAAGTCGTCGGGATTGCTCTGGTTGTGCAGGAACGGCGACTCGTTGAGCCTGACTTTGATGGCTTCTTCGGTGCAAGTTCGCCAATTCTCAAGCTCATCTGCGGCGAGAAAATTCTCGATCACCAGGAAGCCGTTCTCCCGATAAGAGGAGACTTGCTCGGGAGAAAGCTGTGATTTCATGCTGATTTCAGCCTTTACGGGCGGCATCAATCGCGGCGACGTCGATCTTCTGCATGGTCATCATCGCCGCAAAGGCGCGGTTGGCCTCGTCGCCGCCTGCCGCCAGCGCTTCGGTGAGAGTGCGGGGCGTGATCTGCCACGAAATTCCCCAGCGGTCCTTGCACCAACCACATTCGCTCTCCTGGCCTCCGTTGCCTACAATGGCGTTCCAGTAGCGATCAGTTTCTTCTTGGTCGTCGGTGGCGACCTGGAAGGAAAAGGCTTCGGAGTGGGTGAACGCGGGACCTCCATTGAGTCCGATGCAGGGAATGCCGAGAACGGTGAAATCGACCGTCAGCACATCCCCCTTCTTCCCACCCGGGAAGTCGCTCGGAGCCTCGAAAATCGAGGTGACCGCACTATCAGGAAAAGTCTCCGCATAGAATCGCGCGGCGTCGAGCGCGTCTTTGTTGAACCACAGACAGATGGTGTTCTTGGGTGTCATTTTTAGCTTCTCCTATCGAAACTTGCGAACTTCTCACATTATCTCACGACGGCTCTCGGGAGAATGCTCCAAGAGGATTGATCGATGTGTGGAATTAAGACAGGAGAAGAAGGTGAAGCTTGGTACTCCCGACGGGATTCGAACCCGCGATCTTCGCCGTGAGAGGGCGATGTCCTGAACCACTAGACGACGGGAGCACTCAGAGACGCAAAATCATACCACGCACCTGGGGCGAAAAAAATCCTTACGGACCTTAGCCCGGTTTTCGCACAAATTAGGTGAAACCGGGTCTATGCTTTCGGAACAACGTCATGAAAGCGAACCTCGATCGCGTGGATCGCGAGATACTGAAAATCCTGCAGAACGACGGCAGGATCAGCAATGCGAATCTGGCTCGTCGTGTGGGACTGTCTCCTCCAAGTGTGCTCCAAAGGGTGCGTAAATTGGAAGAGTCAGGCTATATCGAAGGATACAAGGCGATCCTGGACAGGGAGAATTTGGGCTTCAATCTGCTGGTCATCGCCAACATCAGCTTGGCCCTGCACCAGGAACAGCCCATTGAGGCGTTCCGGGCTGCGGTGCAGGACATTCCGGAAGTGCAGGAGTGCCTGCATGTGTCGGGCGATTTCGACTTTCTGCTGAAGGTTGTCGTCAGCGACATGCACGACTATGAGCGTCTGGTCCGCGAGAAGCTCAGCGCCATCCCGGGGATCGGGAAAATCCAATCCAGCTTCGTGCTCGCACCCACGAAGATGACCACGGAAC
>JAEYWW010000012.1 GCA_023428805.1 Armatimonadota bacterium
CTATTGAGGCCCCGCATGGAGAAGACCCGCGACCAGATCAGAGAGGAGCAACGGGCGTATTTCGCCAGCATCCAGGACGAAAACGGTGTGGACCTTCTCCAGATTCGGGCCAACCTCAAGCTCACGCCCGAAGAACGCTTGCTCAGGCTTGAGCGAGCGCAAAGATTTCACGCTGAATTGGTGAGAGCCCGTGGACTCGGTCGAAAACAAACGCATTCTTGATGCCCTCATCGAAGCCGACGTTGACTTCGTGGTCATCGGCGGAGTGGCGATTGTTCTTCACGGCGTGGACTACCACACGGTTGACATAGATTTCGCCATCGAGCACTCGGTAGAAACTGCCCAGCGAATCGCCGATGCGATGGCTCCCTATCACCCTCGCCCCCTGGGATTTCCACCCGACTTGCCTTATGTCTGGGATAAGACGATGGTGCTGAATACTTCTAATCTTGTCATGGAGTCCGATATTGGTCGCTTCGATCTCTTGTCCGAGCCTGCAGGTGTGGATTCCTACGCGAACCTTCGCTCCCGAGCCATCGAATTTCCCTTGTTCGGTCACATGATCAAGGTGGCTTCGATCGATGATCTGATTGAGATGAAGCGGGCGGCAGGCCGAGACAAAGATCTGGAACACATCCGCCACCTCGACGCTGTTAAAAGAGTTCTCGCAGAATCTGACGAACCCGCCTAGGTAACCTCGGCTCTATGCTTGACCCGCGCGTGACGAAGCTGGCCGAACTTCTCTGCGGCCACTCGACCGAACTGACTTCCGACGACACCGTTCTCATCCACGCCTTCGACATCCAGCCGGAGTGCGTGGCTGAGATCGTGCGGGTGGCGCAGTCCACGGGCGCGAAGGTCATCACCCGCCTCGAAACCGAAGAGGTCCGCCGCCAGATGCTGCTCGGCCTCACCGAGGAGACTGCCAAAACCTGGGCCGACATTGAAGCCTACGAGATGGATCGGATGACTGCCTATATCGGTCTGCGCGGGAGCCACAACACGAGCACCCAGTCCGACGTCCCCGAGGCGAACACCAAGATGTTCCAGCAGCTTTACGCCACGCCGGTCGTCTTCGAGCGGAGGGTCAACAACACCAAGTGGGCGGTTCTGCGCTGGCCGCATCCGGCGATGGCCCAGAGCGCATCCATGTCAACGCAGGCCTTCGAGAAGTTCTATTTCGATGTCTGCACGATGGATTACAAGCGTATGGAAGAGGCCGCCAAGCCACTGGTCGAGCTGATGAACAACACCGACGTCGTCCAGCTCAAGGGGCCGGGAACAGACCTGACCTTCAGCATCAAGGGCGTCGGGGCGGTCTCCTGCCACGGCAAGCGCAACATCCCCGATGGCGAAACCTTCTCCGCCCCGGTCCTCGGCACGGGCAATGGACGCGTCCAGTACAACACCGTCAGCCTCTACCAGGGTACGGAGTTCAAGGACATCTGGCTGGAAGTGAGGGATGGCCGGATCGTGGATGCAGGCGCGGCGGGCGGACTCGGCGACCGTGTGAACGAAATCCTCGACAGCGACGAGGGCGGACGCAATTTCGGAGAGTTCGCGATCGGCTACAACCCCTATGTGCTCCACCCGATGAAGGACACCCTCTTCGACGAGAAGATCGCCGGCTCCTTCCACCTCACCCCCGGCAACTCCTACGCCCCTCCCGGCGGCAACGGCAACAAAAGCTCGATCCACTGGGACATCGTCTGCATCCAACGCCCCGAATACGGCGGAGGCGAAATCTGGTTCGACGGACGATTGATCAGGAAGGACGGAATCTTCGTGATCCCCGAGCTTGAGGGTTTGAACCCGGATCGGCTGGGGTGAAAAAAAGAAACTCCCTCTCCCCACGGGGGAGAGGCCAGGTGAGGGGGAGTTGAGTCTTCAGTCGATTTGGTTGTGCAATTCGGACTGAAGGCCTTGTCTGGTGTGCCCCCTCTCCCTGAAAGTGCGAGGGCTTGTTGCGAAAGTTTCTGCTTCTGCGCGGCCTTTGCCCTCACAATCTTCGCGCAGGCGGCTTTCAGGCGGCGCAGGCGAAATAAAGTGAGCGCAGGCGATCTAGAGCGCGCGCAGTTTGAATCAAGTCCGCGCAATCGGGCATGAAGTCCGCGCAATCTCTTTTCAGCGCGCGCAATCGCCTTGAAGTCCACGCAATCGGGCGCAAAATCCCGCAAGGACCTTTTCAGGCCGCGCAGGAGGCGTTCAGGGGACGCAGGAGCTGTAGTGTCAGTTCGGCACCGAGCATTGATGCGCTCACTCCAGAGCTCGACCCAGGTCGGGCACTCCGCAAAGCTGCACCTCTGGAGAGGTGCACCACCGGGTGCGGCTCATGTCATGGAGTGCGGCGAGATATCGCCGCTCTCATTTGCGGCGGAGCCGCCCTCTATGTTTTGGCGCGAAAGCAACAGGCCGCCTCCGGCGGAATTGAAAGCGGTCATATCTGCCCGCACTCCATGGAGTGCGCGATCGTTCGCGTCGCGCTTTGGCATGGGCGGCGCGCCGTCCTTTTGAACCTCTTCGCACTGAAGTGCGGAAATCCGACAGCCCCGCTGAAGCGGAGCGGTCCTCTCCAGAACTTGGGAGGAAGACGAGCCTCGCGGGAGCTCGGCCCTCCATCCCGAGACCTGGAGGGCGGAACTCCTGTGAGGCCATGCCCGCTCCCGATCCTCCTCAAAACGCTCTCCATCGCGCAGGAGCACCAAGGTGCTCACTCCAGAGCTCGACCGAGGTCGAGCACTCCGACAAACATGCACCTCTGGAGAGGTGCACCACCCGGTGGCGTCTCATGTCATGGAGTGCGGCGAGATATCGCCGCTTTCCCTTGCGGCGGAGCCGCCCTCGCTGTTCTGGATCGAAAGCAGGCAACCGCCTCCGGCGGAATTGAAAGCGGTCATGTCTGACCGCACTCCATAGGCCGCCTTTTCTCAGGGAACAAGGCGTTCTAATTCGGATTGGGCGGGTCTACTCCCAGAAGATGCTTGACAAGGAAGTCGCGCCGCTTCCGCTCCCCATAAGCTCCCCCTGCAGTATGGTCGGCGTTGGGGATGACGACGAATTCGTACTCCTTGCCCGCCGCTTGGAGCGCGGCTCCGAATCGGTAGGTGGACTCGGGCGGCACGTTGGTGTCGAGCTCTCCGACAATCAGCATCAGGCGTCCCTTCAGGTTCTTCGCGTAGTCGATATTCGAGTTCGCGGCGTAGTGCGGCCCCATCAAACCCATCCACTGTTCGTTCCACCAAATCTTATCGAGCCGGTTGTCGTGGCAGCCGCAGGATGCTATGCCGACTTTATAGAATTCGGGGTGGAAGAGGAGAGCGGAGCCGGTGTTCTGCCCGCCCGCCGATGTTCCGAAAATGCCGACGCGATCGAGGTCCATGCTTGGCTCCTGCTTGGCGAGGGCTTTCATCCAGAGAATGCGATCCGGCAGTCCGGCGTCCTTCAGATTTTGGTAGCAGACGTCGTGGAACGCCTTCCCGCGATTCCGGGTGCCCATGCCGTCGATCTTCACCACGATGAAGCCTAGTTCGGCGATGCTCTGGTCGTAGTCCGTCGCGGAGAAGGACTTGCGGACATGAGAATCGTGCGGCCCGGCGTAGATATCCTCGACCACCGGGTAACTCCTCTTTGGGTCGAAGTTGGACGGGCGATAGTAGATGCCGTAGATGTCCGTCTTCCCATCACGCCCTTTGGCCACGAATGGTTGCGCGGGCTGCCACCCGGTTTTTGTGAGTTG
Source organism: Armatimonadota bacterium (assembly GCA_023428805.1). Lineage (GTDB taxonomy): Bacteria > Armatimonadota > Fimbriimonadia > Fimbriimonadales > Fimbriimonadaceae > JAEYWW01. The sequence goes on from JAEYWW010000012.1 coordinate 3,737, forward strand.
GCTGATGTCCGCCTGAGCCAGTGTCGCGATCAGTTTTCCCGTCTCCGCGCTGCGCAGCTCGTGCACCTGCGGCTTGGTCACGGTGGAGTAGGTGTCCACCAGAAAACGACCATCGGGCGAGAAAGTCACGGAGTGGTTTCCGGCGGCGGGGGTCAGCTTGACGAGGTTCTTTCCATCGAACCCGATCCTATAGTAGTGAATCTGATAAGGGTCTTCACCGGGCTCCATTCCGCACGCGGAGAAGACGATCTGCCGCTTCTGCGAATCCACCGAAGACACGTTGCGATAAACCCATTCGCCCTTCGTGATCTGTGCCGAGCCCCCCTTTCCGTCGGAAAGATACAGGTGGTTCCAGCCGTCGCGTTCGGATGAATAGATGATCTCGTCCGAGCCATCCACGAGCTGCATGAACTTGGTTGTGCTGTCCACGAAGGTCGCGGGATCATCGTCAACAATCGTGTCGGCTTTGCCCGTCGATGGGTCGAGCGAAAAGACGCGCCAGCGGCCATATCCACGATCCATCGCGGCGACGATGAAGCGCGACTTGTCTTTGCCCTGCTGCAGAAACGGCGCGCCGCCATACTCCACCGTCAGCATCTTGACCGGAGTTCTGACCTCTTCAACATTGATGCTGTAGACATCATGGGTGTCGATCTTGTCGCCCGGTCGGTCGTACGGCTGCTCTCGGAACTGTGATGGCCCATTGTCGGGCGGAGAAAGCTGGAGCCGCATCACCCGTTTCCGGTCGCCGGGATTGGTGCGAACCGCGAGGATTCGGCGGGAGTCTGCCGACCAGCGAGGCCGAGTGTAGGGTGACTGCTCCGTGCCGTCGGAGGTGAGCATCCGAGGCTCATCCTGAGATCCAACTGCGCGAATGGCGACATTGCCTCCGCGAACGATCGCCTCCCATTTCCCGTCTGGGGATGGAACTTGGGCAAATGTTCCGGGACGGTTTCCCGATCCCATAC
>JAEYWW010000047.1 GCA_023428805.1 Armatimonadota bacterium
CTCCAAGCGGGCTTGACCGCGCCGGTACAATCCGGTGCGCCCCCATGCTTGCCAAGCTGCAGGAAATTGAAGCGAAATTTGACGGGATCGAGCAGCAGTTGCTCGATCCCACGATCACGTCCAACCCCTCGGAACTGCAGCGCCTGGGCAAAGCGCGCGCAGAAATCGCTGATCTCGTCGAAGTGATCCGCCGCTACAAGCGCATCCTCTCTGAACTTGATGAGGCCAGCGCGCTCCTCAACGACCCCGATATGCGCGAAATGGCGGAGGCGGAGTTGGCGGCGCTGAGGCAGCAGCGCGAGGAAACAGAACAGGAGCTCAAGGTCATGCTCCTGCCGACTGATCCGAACGACAAGAAGAGCGTCATCATCGAAATCCGTCCCGCCGCGGGCGGGGATGAGGCCGGACTCTTCGCCGCCGAGCTCTTCCGCATGTACAGCCGCTACGCCGAGCGCAGGCGATGGAAGTACGAGGTCATGGAGCATGAGGAGACGGGGATCGGCGGCGTGTCGAAAGTCAGCTTTAAGATCGACACTCAGGGCGCGTACAGCCACTTCAAGCATGAATCCGGGGTCCACCGGGTCCAGCGCGTCCCCGCGACCGAATCGGGCGGGCGCATCCACACCTCCACCGTCACCGTTGCGGTCATGCCCGAAGCGGAGGAGGTGGACGTGGAGATCAAGGGCGACGACCTGGAATTCTCAACCTTCCGCTCCAGTTCTGCCGGCGGGCAGCACATGCAGAAGAACGAGACCGCTGTCCGCATCATCCACAAACCGAGCGGCATCGTCGTCACCTGCCAGGACGAGCGAAGCCAACAGCAGAACCGCGAGAGGGCCATGACGGTGCTCCGCACCAAACTCTATGAGGCGGAGCTTCAGCGGCAGGCGAAGGAGCGCGGCGATCTGGTGCGCAGCCAGGTCGGCTCAGGCGACCGCAGCGAGAAGATCCGCACCTACAACTTCCCGCAGGATCGCATCACCGATCATCGCATCGGCATGACCGTCCACAGCATCCCGATCTTCATGGATGGGGACATCCAAAAAATGCTTGACGCCCTCGTCCAAGACGAGCAGGCCCGCAAGATTGCCGAGCAGCAGGACGACCTCAGCGGCTGAGAGGGTCTGTGCGAGTGATCGCGCACTCCAAAGAACTACGACTTGGCCGTTGTGAACTTCATTCGGGTCAGGTGGCGGAGCTGGATGAGTGTGAATCCAATCAGAATCGCGCCCATGACCCAAGCGGCGGCGGTGGCGTAGCCGAATTTCAGGAAGAGAAATGCGTTGGTCCAAACTTCCAGGCCGATGGTGTGCGTGGCGTAAAGCGGTCCTCCGCCCGTGAGCACGAAGATGCTCTCCATCGCCTTGAATCCTCCGATGAATGTGCCAAGCAAGTTGATGAGGATCAGCGGCGCGAGGCTGGGGAGGGTGATCCAGCGGATTTTCTGCAGCCAGCTCGCTCCGTCCAAATCCGCGGCTTCGTACCGCTCCTCGGGGACATTCTTCAGCGCGGCGAGGTAGAGGATGGACCCCGGCCCTGCTCCCGCCCAAATTCCGGGAAGCACGACTGAAAACATCGCCAGCTTGGGGTCGCCCAACCAGTTGTAGGTCGTCGGCCATGCCAGATGAATGTCTGGTTGATGAAGCCGATGATCGGCGCGAGGAGCGAGTTGAGGAGCCCGGCTTCGGTGCTGTCGTAAAGCTGCCGCCACAGAAACGCGATCACGATCGGGCTTGTCATCGCAGGCAGATAGAAGAGAGTGCGGAAAAGAACTTTGAATTTCGGAATCTCGTCCAGGGCAAGCGCCAATCCAATCGGAAGAAAGAATCCGATCAGGATTGTGAGGCCAACATAGACAAAACTGTTGACCAGCGACTTCCAGAAGACGGGCTGAGAGAAGACGGCGATGAAGTTGTCCAATCCAACCCATCGCGCTCCCTGCATGATCCGGTAATCCTGAAATGCGATCACAAGGCCGTTCACAAGCGGCCAGTAAGCCCACAGAATCAGGCTCAAAACAGCGGGGGCGATGCAGAACGCGATGAATCTCAGCACCCGTCTGCGATCCGAGCCCGCCGGGAGCCGATTTTCCACCAACGAAACTGTCCGCCGCGCCCGGCTTACCCCCACCCATGCCGCAAGGCAGGCTGACATCACCACCGCCGCCAGGACAAAACCCGCGGCCCTTCTCTGCTTCGCCAAGACATCTTCGGGCGTGTATCCCAGCAGCTTTTGGTCCATTTCTTTGGACACATCGTTGAGGATGTTGATCGCAGGCGTCTTCGGCTCCTGCATGGCACGGTCGAGAGCCGCATCCAAAACAACGTAGACCTGCTGGCTGTTGCGCCCGTAGGGTTCCGGCTTGCCGCGCTCGAAGAGGTTTTTGTTCGCCTCGACAAGAGCGGGATCAACTGAAGCCGCGAGATCATGGTAGCCAATCTCCTCCAAGAGCACCGGATTGACCAGGTTCGCCATGCCGAACTCGACGAACCTTTGCGCGCTCACCTTGGCCGCATCCTGGCTGACGAAGAACTTGATGAACTTCCAGCAGGCTTCCAGCTTTTTCGGGTCCTTCACCTGGGCGTTGATCGCCCACATGCCCGCGTTGATCTCATTGCGACTCCCCGCCGGACCTGCGGGCATCGCCGAGATTCCCAAAAGCGACGGGTTGAGATCGCTGATGCTCAGGCTGATGTCATTCGTGTAGGCGAACCACATCGAGA
>JAEYWW010000092.1 GCA_023428805.1 Armatimonadota bacterium
GGATTGCAGTCGGATTCTTCTGGGTGGTTCTTGTCGGTTATCTGATCCTGCGCGCGAACATCCTGCCCAGCGACGTCAGCGGCTATCAGGCGCAACAGTTTCGATGGGGGCCGGGCATGCTGCTGGACATCGCTTCCTACCTGCTTCCGAGCAGGAATTGGCTGGTTGTGTTCTGGACGACAATGCAGGTCGGGTTCTTCATAGTTCTCACCCCCGATCCGTGGATGCCCCTGCTTCGGAGCGCGGGCAACATCAGCGCGCTCTGGAGCACCGCCAAGGATCGGGATCGGTGGCTGATCTTCGCGTTTCTCGCCATCAGCGTGCTGAGCTTCCTGCCGATGGCGTTCCTCAAGATGTTCGAGCATTACCACGCGTGGCCGAGCGCGATGCGGGCGGTCTATCTGGTCGCTTTGGGGGGGCTCGCCTTCCGAGTGGCGGTCAGCGCGGTGTCGCTCCCACCTGTGCCAGCCCCGCCACGATCCGATCCCGCACCTGGTTCGCTTCATCATCCGTGAAGGTGCCGTCCATCTTTCGGAGTTGGAACGCGATCGCGAGCGAATGCTTGCCCTCGGGCACGCCTTTGCCCTCGTAGACATCAAACAGCCAGTGTCTTTCGAGCACATCGCCGCCTGAAGATTGAATGGCTTCTTCGAGCGAGGAATAGGGAACTGACTTGTCAACGAGAACCGCGATGTCGCGGCGGATGGATGGGTTGCGGCTGATCGACTTGAGTTTCGGAATATCCAGAGCCATATCCATCAGCTTGCCGAGATCAATCTCGGCCATCAAAACGGGTTCAGGGAATCCAAGAGACTCCTGAATGTCAGGATGAATCTGCCCGAACACGCCCGCATCACCGATGGTAGCGCATCGTGTGGGATGGAATCTCGGATCGCCCTCCCTGGGTGAAACTTTCACGGGAAGATTCAAGCCCTGGCTCAGCTTTTCGATCACGCCTTTCAGCGTGAAGAAGTCGGCCTGTGGCGATTTTTGACCACACCAGGTTGCCGCGTCCAGCGCGCCAGTCATCAAAATGCCGAGCTGCGTCGTCTCCGAGCCCTGTCGGAAGGTTTGGCCGATTTCAAAAATCTGGATGCTGCGTCCTCCGTTGCGAAGAGCGCAGTCGGACAGCCCAGGGAGCATGGAATCACGAAGCCATGCGATTTCAGGACTGTGAGGGGTCCTGACCCGCACTTTGGCTTCGCCGGAATCAAGCAGGCTTTCGCCCCGCAGAGTGTGGGTCAGAACTTCATGGATGCCTGATCGCAGAAGAACATCGCGGACACGTTCGGAAAATGCCTCAACCCCGACGCTGCCGCCAGGAGTGACCGAGCCTGCCGGAGCGGCTTCGGGAATCTTCTCGTATCCGTAGATGCGCCCCACCTCTTCAATCAAGTCTTCTTCGCGGTGGACGTCGGCGCGCCACGATGGGATCGTGCAGGAGATCAGGTCTCCGTTGCGGCTTGCCTTGAAGCCAAGTCGATTCAAGGCGCTTTCGCAAACCTCGGGAGAAAGCTCCATCCCCATGATCTTCGATGCGCGGGAGGCGCGCAGGCTCAAGGTTCGAGATTGTCCACGGCCCGGATAAGAATCCGCCGCGCCAGGCTCGCACTTCAACCCTGTGATCTGCTCGTAGAGTTCGGCGAAGCGGTTGAGGGCGGCGACCACTCCTTCGGGATCCACCCATCGTTCAAAGCGGTAGCTGGCTTCGGTCTTGATTCCGAGAATATTCTTGGTCCGTCTGACGGTCTGCGGAGAAAAGTGAGCGGATTCCAGGAGGCAGTCCTTGGTGCTGGCGGAAACTTCGGTGGCTTCGCCGCCCATGACTCCGGCGGCGGCGACGGGCTTCTCCGCATCGCAGATCATCATGCACTCAGGGGTCAACTCGTGATCGCTTCCATCCAGTGTGCGGAACGTCTCACCCTCGCGAGCCTGCCGCACGACAACTGTGCGGCCAAGCTTGTCCAAGTCGAAGGCATGGAGCGGCTGGCCGACTTCGAGCATCACATAGTTGGTGAGATCGACCAGGAGCGAGATGCTTCGCTGTCCACACTGATCCAGCCTCTTCACCAGCCAATCGGGAGAAGCGCCGTTCTGGACATTTCGAAAGATGCGGCAGGCGTATCGGGTGCAGTTGGGGGTTTCGATGCGGATGGTCGCATCAACCCGTTCAGACTGATCTTGGGCGGGGAAGTGCTGCTTCGCCCGCACAAACAAATCAGTCGCTTGAGCCGATTCGTCCTTTGCCAGAACCTCGCGGGCCATTCCCAGGACGCTGGCTCCGTCTCCGCGGTTCGCCATGATGTTCACGTCAAGAACGGGCTCGCCTTGAACCTCGATGATCTCCTCCAGCTCAAAGCCGGTCATGGTCAAAAGATCGCCGATCTCTTCTGCGGAAAGAGAAGTTTCGACATATTCTTTGAGCATGGACAGGCTGAACTTCACGGCGAGGGGAGTTTACCGAAGCAAATTTCCCCAGACTGGAACAGGTCCGTTCGCAGATTCGTATTGACTCAAGTCATGCGCGCATATCGCACTGTGGCGGCCCTCGGTCTGGCCGCCGGACTCATGGCTGTCGCTTCGGCGCAGAATGAGCTTGGACCTGGAGTGAAGGCTCCCGAAGTCAAAGTTTCCGAATGGGTGAAGGGTTCTCCCGTTCCGAAGTTCGAGAAAGGCCGGATCTACGTCGTCGAATTCTGGGCGACTTGGTGCGGACCCTGCATCGAGAGCATCCCCCACATCACCGAACTCGCCAAGAAGCACAAGGACAAGGTGTCCGTCATCGGCGTGAGCGTCTGGGAGAACGGAGATGACATCCCCGGCCAGGTCAAGAAATTCGTCGACAACATGGGCGCGAAGATGGACTATCACGTCGCTCGGGACACCGACGACAACCACATGGCGACGGCCTGGATGGCGGCGGCAAAGCGTCAGGGAATCCCCTCATCGTTCATCGTTGACGGCACAGGCACTGTGGTCTGGGTCGGCCATCCGATGATGATGGAAGAGCCCCTTCAGCAAGTCGTTGATGGCACCTTCAATTTGGAGGAGAGCAAGAAGGCGTATTCAGTCGAGTTGGAAGCAGCCCGCAAACGCGAAGCCATCAACAAGCAGTTCGCGGACATCACCAAGCAGTACAAAGCCGGACAGAAGGCGGAAGCACTCGCCGCCCTCGACAAGATTGGCGCCGATGATCCGCGCATGATGGAACGGGTGCTTGCGACGAAGTTGAACCTTCTGATCGCCGACGATTTTCCCGCGGCGGAAAAGATCGTCCGAGATCGGATGGCCGCTTCAAAGGACGCGAAGATGGTCGATATGATGCTCTTCGACTTCATCATGCAGGAATATCCCGTCAAAGCCGAAGACAAGGCGGCCTACGACAAGCTGTGGGACGACGTTGCGGGCAAGTTCAAGGCCATGGACGAAGCCGCCGGCCCCTACCTTCCACTCAGCCTGTCAGACGCCTATCTTCGACGCAAGAAGTACGACGATGCCCTCGCAATCGCTCAAGAAGCGCAGCGGCGATACAATGCGCTGCCTGCCGATCAGCGAAACGCCGATCACGCCAAGTATTTCCAAGAAGCCATTGACAAGGCGAAAGCCGCGAAAGGCTGAACTCAAAACAATCGCAAACAAAATATGCCCGTTCCCACTCTTATGTGAGGCGTTCGATGCGAACGCCAAAACAAAGAGTGGGAACGGCGCGAATCAGAGTGAGAACGCCGTGGCTGAGAGTGGGATCGCCGGAGTTCAGGATGAGAACGGCGAGAATCAGAGTGAGAACGCCCGGATTTCGAGCAGGAACGGCGCGAATCAGGCAGGGAACGCCGGGAGTCAGAGTGAGAACGGGGGGATTTTGTCTGGGAACGGCCCTCGGCCCCGATCTTGAAATCGGGGCCGTTTCGTTTCCAAGGATTAGGAGTTCAGGCCGAGAACCTGCTTCTGCATCTCGATCAATTCGTTGATCCCCTTCTTGCTGAGCGCGAGCATCCGGCCCAGAGTTTCGGCGGAGAACGGATCGGCTTCGGCGGTGCCCTGAATCTCGATGAACTTGCCGGAGGCG
>JAEYWW010000107.1 GCA_023428805.1 Armatimonadota bacterium
CGCCTCCGCCCAGTTCGCCGACTGTCCGGCCATCGCGGAGGACGACGATTTTGTCGCTCAGTCGAGTCTCCTCGTCGATTTCGCTGGAGATCAGGAGAATGGAGACTCCCTGATCGCAGAGGTCGCCGATCTGCCGTTCAATCTCATCTCTCGCTCCAATGTCGATTCCCCGCGTGGGCTCGTCGAGGATCAGCAGCTCCGGGTTCGTCGCCAGCCATCGGCCCAGAATCGCCTTCTGCTGATTGCCGCCGCTGAGCTGGCCGATCGGCTTTTCAATGTTCGGGGTGGCGATGGCGAGCTTCGACTTATACTCTTCGGCCAGCCTGACCTGCTCGCTCTTTCGAAGCCTGCGGAGCCATCCTCGTTTGGCCTGCAGCGCAAGAGCGACGTTCTCGCGGATGCTCAATTCAGGAATGATCGCTTCCGCCTTGCGATCCTCCGGACAGAATCCGAGTCCTGCCCGAAGCGCCTGACGGGGGCTGCGCCAGGGGTTGACCCGCTCCTTCCAGGTGATCGTGCCCCCATGCTTGTCGAGTCCGAAGATCATCCGTGCGGTCTCGGTTCGGCCAGCGCCGAGCAGGCCAGCCAAGCCCACCACCGCTCCACGCGAGATCTCCAGCGAGTTCGGCCCGATGCCGCCACGGTGCAGATTCTCGGCCTTGAGCAGCGCTTCACGCCCCGCCGCAGTTGACCCATCCCGATGGACAGCCTCTCCGACCTCCTTGCCGATCATCCGGCTGATGAGCTGCATTCGCGTGAGTTCGCCTTGGGTTGAAACACCGACCAATCGGCCATTTCGCAGAACGGTGATCCGGTCGGAAATCGCGTCCACTTGATCCAGAAAGTGGGTGATGAAGATGATGCCGATGCCCTCCGCGCGGAGGCTCTTCAGCACATCAAAAAGCTGATTGACCTCGCCCTCATCAAGCGAGGATGTGGGTTCATCAAGTACCAGCACCTTCACATCGCGGGCCAATGCCCGGGCGATGGCGACGAGCTGCTGGACGGCGGTGGAATGCGTCTGAAGCGTCTGCCGGGGATTGATCTTGAGATTGAGTCGGTTCAGCGCGGCTTCGGCCGTCTTGTGCGCTTGGGGCCAGTCAATCCTCCCGCCTCTCGTGGGCAGGCGGCCAAGCAGTATGTTCTCAGTCACGGAGAGCATCGGCACCAGATTGACTTCCTGATACACGCAGGAAATGCCAACGTCTTGGGCTTCGAGGGTGGTGCTCGGAGCGATGGGGCGGCCTTCCAGAAAGATCTGCCCCGAAGATGCGCGCTGGGCGCCAGTCAGTATTTTGATGAGCGTCGACTTGCCCGCTCCGTTTTCTCCCAGCAACGCATGAACTTCCCCGGCGTTCAGATCGAAATCGACGGAGTCCAAAGCTTGGACTCCGACGAATGACTTCGAGACTTGACGCGCCTGGAGAAGCGGTTCCGGCATGTCAGGGGATCAATATTTGCGGTCCGGCAGAGCGGCGGCAGCGGACTTCTCGTCGAAGAGATTGTCCTCGCTGATGATGTGCTTTTCGACCGCTTCACCTGCCAGCAGCTTTTCGGCGGCATCAAATGCCGCGGGGCCGAGGAGCGGGTTGCACTCGACCGTGCAGTTCATCTTGCCCGCAACGATGGCTTCAAACGCGCCCTTCACGCCGTCGATTCCCACGACGATGATGTCAACACCCGGCTTGAGTCCAGCTTCCTCAATCGCCTGAATCGCGCCGAGAGCCATGTCGTCGTTGTGGGCATAGACAGCCTGGATGTTCTTGTCCGCCTTGAGAAATGCCTCCATGACCTGCTTCCCTTTTTCGATGTTGAAGTCGCCGGTCTGAGATCGGACGATCTTCATATCAGGGTGGTCTTTGAGGATTTCGGCGAAGCCTTCTTTTCGGTCGTTCGCCGGAGCGGAGCCGATGGTGCCCTGAAGTTCGACGATGTTCCCCTTGCCCTTCATGCGATCCGCGAGCCATCGACCCGCCATACGTCCCTCTTCGACAAAGTCGCTGGTGATGAGCGTCGCGTAGAGCGAATCATCGGAGACTTCAATGCCGCGGTCAAGAAGAATGACCGGAATCTTCGCATCCTTGGCCTCCTTCAGCACAGGCTCCCAACCAGTTTCGACCTTCGGAGCGAGGAAGATGACATCCACCTTTTGAACGATGAATGAGCGGATCGCCTTGATCTGGTTCTCCTGCTTCTGCTGCGCGTCGGAGAACTGGAGCTTGATCCCTCTCTTCTCCGCCTCGCTTTTGACCGAGTTGGTCTCGGCGGTGCGCCACGCGCTTTCGGCTCCGATCTGCGAAAAGCCGACCACATAGTCCTTCTTTGGCGCGGCTTCGGGATTGGCCGTCGTTTCGTTCGGAGTCGCATTGCCCGATCCTCCGGATGGGCTGCAGCCCGCCGCGAAGAGGGCGAGGGCGGATGCTCCCGCCAAAAGGGTCTTCTTCCACATGCTCATAGTGATCGCCAAGGAATCCGCTCGGCAGTGAGCAGATAAAAGGAGAATACTGCATTTAGTAACGAAACGCAAAGAGTGCGTAAACTTGCGTTTGGAGCAGACGATGCTTGCTTTGGCTTTTCTGATTGCCCCGATGGTTATGGAGACTCTCCCCACTCAAGCCTTTGCGTCCAATCAGGTGCGCCTGCTTCCCGGACCTTTCTTCGACGCGCAGGAGCGAGACCGGAAGTATCTGCTTGCGCTGGAACCAGATCGCCTCCTGCATCGCTTCCGCGATTTTTCCGGATTGAAGCCCAAGGGCGAGGAGTACGGGGGTTGGGAGAAGGATACGATTTCCGGCCACTCGCTCGGGCACTATCTGTCGGCCATCGCATTGATGCACGCGGCCACCGGAGATGAAGAGCTTCTTCGAAGAACCAAATACATCGTTGGCGAACTCGCGGAATGCCAGAAAGCTGAGGGCAATGGCTATGTCGGCGGCCTGCCCGACCACAAACGGCTCTGGGCAGAAATCGAAAAGGGAGAAATCCGGAGCAAGGGCTTCGATCTCAACGGCCTTTGGGTGCCTTGGTACAACCTCCACAAAACCTTTGCGGGTCTGCTTGATGCGCACGAACATTGCGGCAACAGCCAGGCATTGCAAGTGGCCTGCAGCCTCGCGGACTGGACCGAAAACATCACCCGCAACCTCGACGATGCCAAATGGCAGCAGATGCTCGCTTGTGAGCACGGCGGGATGTATGAATCGCTGATCGAGCTGCATCACCGAACAAAGGAGCCACGCTATCTGGAACTGGCCCGCAAATTCCGCCACAAGGCGTTCTTCTCGCCTCTCGAATCGGAGCAGGACAAGCTCCCGGGACTGCACGCAAACACCCAGATTCCAAAAGTGATCGGCGCGGCGCGAGATTACGAGATCACGGGGTCTGCAGAGTCGAAGAAAGCGGCGGAATTCTTCTGGAAAACCGTCGTCCACGATCACAGCTACTGCATCGGCGGCAACAGCCAATCGGAGTATTTCCACGCTCCCCGTAAACTGGCAGACCGGCTCGCCGGCAACACGACGGAGACCTGCAACACCTACAACATGCTGAAGCTGACCCGGCAGCTCATGACATGGCAGCCCACGGCTGAGCGAGGCGACTACTACGAGCGGGCGATGCTGAACCACATCCTCGCTTCGCAGAATCCCGCCGATGGAATGATGTCCTACTACGTGCCGCTCAATCCGGGCGCGCAGAAGACATACAGCGACGAGGAGAACTCATTCTGGTGCTGCGTCGGCACAGGAATGGAGGCGCACGCCAAATACGGCGACGCAATCTATTTCCGCCAAGGCAACGACCTCATTGTCAATCTCTTCGTCGCCAGCGATCTCAACTGGAAGGGAGTAGGGCGAATTCGGCAGGAAACAGATTTCCCAAATCAGGAAAATTCGACGCTCACCCTGAACTTGGATGCACCAAAGAAATTCGCAATGCTGATCCGCAAACCAGGCTGGCTTGTGAAAGAAGCGGAATTCAAAGTGAATGGTGGACGAATTCAGGCTCTGGAAATCAAGGACGGATTCTTCCGCATCGAACGCGAATGGAAGAGCGGCGACAAGCTGGAATTCCGGATGCCGATGGACTTGCGGCTTGAGCCGATGCCGGATCGAGGCAACCGGATCGCTCTTTTCTATGGCCCCACAGTTCTCGCCGCCGACATGGATAAGCTCCCCGCCGAATGGCGAGATCGGATGCCGGTGCTGGTGACGGATGGCGCCGCACCCCAGCGATATATCAAGCGCGAAGGAGACCATTTTGTGACGACTGGCGTCGGTAAGCCGCAGGATTTGACCTTGCGGCCATTCCACCTTTCCCAGCACAACCGCTACTCCGCCTACTTCGACATCCTCACGCCCGAGCAATGGAGGGAGCAGGAAACGAATATGGAGCGCGAGGCGGCGGCCAAGCGGGAGCTGGAATCGCGGACCGTTGACTTCTTCCAACCCGGGCAGATGCAGGCCGAACGCGACCACAAGCTGGAAGGCGAGAAGACTTATGCCGGTCAGCACGGCGGCAGCTTTTACCGCGACGCCCGCGACAACGGCTGGTTCTCGTTCCGCATGAAGGTGGACCCCGAAGCAGCCCAGCAGTTGATCTGCACCTACTGGGGCGGAGATCGCGGAAGGGTGTTCCAAATTCTGGTGGATGGTCAACTTCTGACCACCCAGCGGCTCGATGAAAAAGCTCCGGGCAAGTTCTACGACGAGGCTTGCGATCTGAAGGAGCTGACCAAGGGCAAGGACAATGTCCTCATCAAATTCCAAGCCCCCGTCAACGGCATGGCGGGCGGATTGTTCGGCGCGCGGGTTGTCAAGGTGAAATCGTGATTGGACAGCCCGCTCGACTAGGGGCCGTGAATGAGGGCGCCGCACAATTTCAGATCAGCTTGTTTGGAGCCGCCAATCTTATCGCATGAATCAATTCTCCATTCAAGTTTCTCCAGAGGAGCTCAATCTTCCGCTCTGCGTGATGAGCGGGCAGGTTTTTCGGTGGAAGTGGGTGGGTGACGACGAGATATTTGGTGCGGACAACGCTCACGGCTATTGGGTCAAGCTGAAAGGCGAGGGCGTCTACGAAGTCGAGACCAACGCGGCCCAGGCCGACTTTGAAAGGTTCTTCCGCCTCGAAGACTCCCTTGCGGCGCTGCTCGAAACTGTCCTTGAAACAGGGCCGGAGCTGGCGCCCTATATCGGAAAACTCAGCGGCCTCCGTGTCCTGCGCCCCGAACGCGCCTCCGAAACTGCGATCTCTTTTCTCTGCACCGCCAACAACAACCTCTCCCGCATCATTCCGATGGTCAATCACCTGGCTGACTACGGCGAACCGGCAGTCGAACATCGGGGGCAGGTTGTCCGCAAGTTCCCCGCGCTGGAAGTGGTCGCGGCGATACCAGAAGCTGATTTGCGCGCCAAAGGCTTCGGCTATCGTGCGAAGTCCATCCCCGAGGCCGCGCGGCACATTCTTGAGCAGGGCGGTGAACCGTGGCTGAATTCGCTCCGAGAATCAAGCTATGAAGAGGCGTTCGACGCCCTCTGCTCCATCAAGGGCATTGGTCCGAAGTTGGCAGACTGCATCGCTCTGTTTGGATTGCATCACCTGGAGGCCGTTCCGGTGGACACCCACCTTTGGCAGGCAGCCTGCAGGCTCTATTTCCCCGACTTCGCGGGGAAAACAATCACTTCAACGCGATATCGCGCGATTGGCAATCACTTCCGAACAAAATTCGGCGCACAGGCGGGGTGGGCGCACCAATTCCTTTTTTATGACAATCTTCAGAACTGGCGGGAATATCGGAAGATGGGAGGCGTTCCCGAAGCGGACGCTGAAGCGTCAAGTATCCTAGGCGATTCGGCATGAAGCGTTGGCGCTGGCTGATCTTTCTCTCTGTCACGGTCCTGCTTGGACTGGCGGCGGGGATTTTCGCCGCTAAATTAGCCAAACCGTTCCGCAGCGAGGGCGGCAGTTTCATCGATATTGTCCAGACCGTCCAGAACCCGCGCAAGCAGTTCCCCAATCAAAGCAAGTTCACCGTTCTGCTTCTCGGCAAGGATTACAACTACACCAACAAGGGCATCCGCTACACGTCCAAATCCCGCACCGACACCATCATGCTGCTGTCGGTCAACCTGGACACCAAGGAAATCGGCGCGGTGTCCATCCCCCGAGACACCAAGATTCGCGATGCGGACGGCGATCTCGGCAAGATCAATGCGGTCTATACCAGGGGCGGCCTCGACCTTCTCGAAAGAACTTTGGAGGAGAAGTTCGGCGTGCAGGTTGACTATTCGGTCGTGCTGAAGCCCGACGCGGTCAAGGAGAT
>JAEYWW010000145.1 GCA_023428805.1 Armatimonadota bacterium
GGGTGGAGGTTCAATGTTCTTCAGCTTCAGTCTGCCCTTCAGCTATTCACTCCGGCTGATCTCGGAATTCGACAGCAATCACCTCTCCGCAGGAGTGGAGGTTCGCCCGTTCCGTGACGCTACGGTGCGGTGGGTGTTTCGGGATGGTCAGCCGCTGATTGGCTTGGGCTACTCGGCGCGGTTTTGATCGGAAGCCCGGCCTCGTGCGTGGCTCTCACCAATCGCTCGGACATGACTCTGGAAAAAGCGTCGCGTGATGCCTGCTTGCCTTCGGCAGATTCGATGTCGGCATAGGTGAATGGCTCGCCGAAGACCACCTTGATCCTGGCTCGGTGGAGAAACTTTGCGCCTTTGGGGAGCATTTTCTGCGATCCGGAAATTCCGACGGGCACAATCGCCGCCCCCGACCTCTTGGCGAGCATGGCGATGCCGGACTGGATTTCGAGCAGAGTTTCGCCGTCGTTGCGTCCGCCTTCGGGGAAGACCAGGACGCACTCGCCCGACTGCAGAAGCTCGATGGCGAGCCGGATGGCTCCAGAATCGTTGGCGCCCCGCTTGACGGGGAACGCCTTCAATGAACGGATGAGGTGGCTGAAGCCGGGCGGGCGGAAGAGCTCCTCCTTCGCCATGTAGCAGACCGGACGCGGGCAGGAGATGCCGACCACGGGAGGGTCGAGGAAGCTCATGTGGATTGGAGCGAGAAGCACAGGCCCATCTTTGGGCACATTCTCGGTGCCGCTGGCCTTGATGCCACCAAACGCGCCGATCAAGCGGGCGGCGAGCCAACGGATGAACCAATACCAGCGAGTCGCTTTCTCCACGTTCGACTCAAATTATGACGACTTCGCGGATTCGAACAGGCGAATCGCAATCTCCTTTTGCCGGGCGTGCTCGACGATAGGGGCGGGGTAATCCGAGCCAATCTCGCAGCCAGCGGCGATCTGCTCCATTGGCGACGCTTCACTTGGACTATGGATCGCCTTGTCATCGAATTCCTTCAACTCGGGACACCACTCCCGGCTGAATTCGCCCTTCGGATCGAATTTACGGCTCTGGAGAACGGGGTTGAACACCCGGAAGTAGGGCTGCGCATCCACGCCTGTGCTGGCCGACCATTGCCAGCCGCCATTGTTGCTGGCGAGCTCGAAATCTAAGAGCTTTTCAGCGAAATAGGCTTCGCCTTTTCTCCAGTCGGTCAGCAGGTCCTTGACCAGGAAGCTCGCGCAGATCATGCGGAGTCGATTGTGCATCCACCCTGTTGCGTTGAGGCACCGCATCGCCGCATCCACGATGGGAAAGCCGGTTTGCCCTTCCTTCCATGCCTGAAAGTGAACCTTGTCTCCCGGCCAGTGGATATTGTCGTACTGATCTTGGAAGGCGTGGCCCGCACCAACTTGCGGGAAGTTCGCCAGGATCATGTGATAGAAATCGCGCCAAATCAGCTCATTCAGCCACTTTCGCGATCCTTCGCTTTTTCGGGAAATGGCCTCACGCACGCACTCGCGGATCGAAATTGTGCCGAATCGAAGATGGACGCTGAGACCGCTCGTGCCGGGAATTGCTGGAAAGTTCCGGTCTTCTGAGTAGTCATTGACCCGTTCGAGAAACTCTGCAAGCTGTTCCGCTGCGGCATCTTCGCCCGCCTCCAGCCAAAGTTCTGATGGTTCAAAACCCACTTTTTGGAGGCACAGGTTGCCCACGTGTTTCTTCGGCAAGGCTTCCGCGGGAGTCAGTTGACTGAAGTCCGGCTTGAAGTCACGCGCATGTCTCGACTCGTCGAACAGTGTTTTCCAGGCCTTGGAATATGGCGTATAAACGCGGAACGGGAGGCCCGATTGGTTCAAAACTTCCTGTCTCTCGAAGATTACATGATCTTTATAGGAATGAAATTCGACACCTTGTCCCCCTAACTTCTGGGCAACTTCATAGTCGCGCCTTAAAGCGTATGGGTCGTCGTCGTGCGAGCAGAAAACACCGTCGACATTTAATTCGTCGGCGAGCATGGGGATGAGCTGGGCTGGATCGCCGTGAAGAGTCAAAAGGCCAGAGCCATGCTCTCCGAGCTTTTTATGAACTTCTTCAAGCGACATGTGAATGAAAGTCAGGCGTTTGTCCTTATTATCCTTGAGTTCATCAAGAATGACGGTGTCATAGACAAATACTACGAGCACTTTATCCGCGTGATGAGTCGCTTCAAAGAGAGCGCGGTGATCTCGGAGCCGGAGATCTCGGCGGAGCCAGACAAGAGCCGACTTCATGTCTTTCCTACGGTGTGAAGCGCGGCCAGTCCGCGAGGGATTGCTTCGCTTCGATCAAATCGCTGAGAAACTCGCCCATCCAAGGTCCAAATTTGAACCCGTGTCCACTGCAGGGGCTGGCGACGAGAGTTCGCTCGTCGCGCCATGCGATCTTGAAATCATCGTTGGCGGCCTTGGTGTAGATGCAGCATCCCGCTTCGGCAACGACTGGATCGGCAACACCAAACCGCCTTTGTGCCAGGTCAATGAGAATCTCCAGAGCCCAATCATCGGGTTCGCGCGCATCCTCGCTGGGGTCGATGATCGTGCCGGGAGTGTGAACGCCAGCCTTGAATGTGGTCGCGCCTGGCTCGGTCGGGAATCCGTAGAGCATATGCGGCCCGCTTTCGATCCAAACCGGGCCATCGTATGTTCCTTCAATATAAGCGTACGTTTGCAGGGACGTTTCGACTTGGATATTCAGCCAATCCCTCACCCAAGGACCGGCGCAGACAACGATTCGATCAAATTCAATGATATCGTCACGATCAACCTTTTGGTGAACAAGGGTGGCTCCTGCATTTTCAGACAGCTTTCGCACGCCATTCAAGACTCTGTCAGCCGCAACCCATCCTGCATCGGGAGTCAGGATTCCGCAGTCATCATCTTTCAGCAATGGCAGCAGAAGGTCGCTTGGGCCAATCTTTGAATGTTCCACACCCAAAGATCGAAGGCTCTGTTCGGTGGCGATGACGTCGGGAGCGTTGCTGGGGCCGAAGTAGAGCAGGCCGACAGGATGATAAACCTGCTCACCCAGTTCCTCCTCAAGCTCTGTCCACATCTGATGCCCTTTGAGCAGGATTTGAGTATAAAACTCATCGGGGTAAGCCTGGCGAACGATGCGTGACCGCCCGAGGGAACTGCCCGGGCTCCGCATGTCAAAACAGGACACTGTGTGGCCTCGGCGGGCCAGAGACAACGTGGTGCAGGACCCCATGATTCCGCCGCCCACGACGGCAACTTTCAACGAAAGACTCCCAAGGGCGCTCTTTGCACAAGGCTTGCGGCTCCGATCAAGCCTGCATTTTCACCAAGTGGTGAAAATGACAAGCGAGCGTGCCGCAGGTTCAAGCCAGCAAGACCGGATGTCATCCAAGGGGTCAATCCAACACCGCCGCAGACCACAATCTCATCGGCGATCCAGAAGATGTCAGCCACCTCGATTGCCCGCTTCGCTGCCGCGATGGCCCGGCCCTGCAGCATGGTGCCTGGATTCTTCGACAAGGCGAGTCCCCCGAGAACATCCTCGACTGTCTCATTTTCTGAGAAGTCCAAATCATTGAGGCTGGGGGGCCATCCGTTGCGGCTCATCAGCAGGTTTCCTGATTCAATGACACCCGCGCCCACCCCGGTGCCGAATGCCAGCACCGCCACGCGCTTGCCCGCATATTCTGGGAGACAAGCATGACCCCACGCGGTCGCAAGGCCATCATTGAGGGCGTGAGTGACGACATTGTCGAAGACGAATGAGCCGCCGACATAGTCATGAATGAATGTTTTTGCGCTGACGACCGTCGCGGTTCTCGGATCAATCACGCCGCCTGCGCTCACCCCCAGGTGGGTGATCTGATGCTTGATGAGCCGCTCATGAATCCACTCGCGGCGTTCGGCATGACTGCGGGGACCGCTTGTCTTCTCGACTGCGGACAATTCACCTCTTTCATCTGCAACTGCAAAACGCAGCCAAGTCCCGCCGAGATCGACTGCCCCAACCTTTTGGTTGACGGGGTGCACTGCCCCGACAAAGCGAGCCGTCTGCTTGACGGGATCATTGAGCGCTCCTCCGATGACAACGGCCTGAGCCCCAATGTTGAGCGCCGCCTGAGCCTGCCAGGGTTCCTGATATCGTCCTTCGGCGATGATCGGCACATTCAGTTCATGGCAGAGATCGCGGAGAAGATCGAAGTCCGGTCCAGACATGGGGCGGGATTCGTGGGTGTAGCCCGCAAGGGTAGTGCCAATCAAATCCGCCCCACACTCCAAAGCGTAACGGGCGGAATCCAGGGAGTCGCAGTCTGCCATCGCGAGTCGCTCCTGGTCATGGATCAAGCGGATCAAGTGGCTGAGGTCATCGCCGTTGGGCCGTTCGCGCCGCGTCCCATCCAAAGCGATGACTTCGCAGCCAGTCTGAAGAAGCTCTTCAACTTCCTTCCTGCTGGGGGTGATGTAGACGGCAGAATCCCGGTAGTCGGCTTTGATGAGTCCGATGATCGGCGCATTCAGCTCCTGCTTCATCAGCCAGATTGGGCCCAAACCTTGTGCCCGGATGACTCTCGCCCCCTGCGAAACGGAAGCCTCCGCAAGTCGCAGCAGGATTTCGGGGTCTTCCAGCGGTGAGCCCATTGAAGCCTGAGCGCTCGCGACAATAGGGTGGTAGCGCAGAGTTTTAAGGAGATCGGTCAGGTTCAAAAGAGCGTCTCCTGAGGCGGTTCCAAAGACGGCCTGCCCCCCTTCTCTCGAAGCTTGTTGGCGGTCTCCCAAGCCTTGGCGATGTCGGCTACGAGCAGCGAATAGCCCCCGTCAGAATCCACCCTTTGATTGCGGAGAATGTAGGCCGGATGCAGAGTCGCGATGGCGGTTCGGGCGTACTCGCAGGGGAAATATCTACCCCTTTCAGCAGTGATTTTGAAGTCCTTTTTGATGAGATTTTTCGCCGAGGGCGCGCCGATGCAGAGGATGACCGTAGGCTGGATGAACCCAAGCTGGGGAATCAGCCAGCGGCGGCAGGCGAGGGTTTCATCGGGCATCGGTGGACGGTTGACCGGCTTGCCGGTGGACCAATCACAGGCGCGGCATTTGACCGTGTTGCAGATATAGACATCACTGCGCGAAAGTCCGTTGTCGATGATCGCCTTGTCGAGCAATTTTCCCGCTCGACCGACAAATGGGCGTCCCGTCTTGTCTTCCTCATCTCCCGGCCCTTCACCTACAAGGACAAGGGGAGAAGCTGGGTTGCCTTCGCCGAAAACAACGTTGTTTCGCCTCTCCGAGAGGCGGCAGTCGAAGCACTGCGAGGCTTCCACGGCAAGCTCATTCAGAGTCAGACCGCACCTCCTTCAGTAGGAGGTCATACGCTGTTTCCAGACTCTGCGGGATCACGCGAACGTTTCCGACCGCCGTCATGAAGTTTGTGTCTCCGTTCCAGCGGGGAACGATGTGCCAATGGATGTGAGTCGGAATTCCCGCTCCGCCCGCCTTGCCGATATTGATGCCGATGTTATAACCATCTGGATGGTAGGCCGATTGAATCCATCGAACGCAGTTGGCAACCAATTGGTTGATTTCAAGCAATTCCTCATCATTGAGTGCCGTGATGTCGCCTGTGTGCTTGTAGGGTGCGACCATCAAATGACCGCTGGTGTAGGGGAAGGCGTTCATGATGACGAACGCGGTGCGGCCCCGGAAGAGGATCAGGTTCTCCCGGTCATTGTCCTGAGCCGGGAGATCAACGAAAATGCAGCCCGTCGTTCCGGGATTGTCCGCTTTGGAAACGTAGTCGAAGCGCCACGGCGCCCAAAGCTGATCGGCCATGCCTTGAGTATGCCCGAACTCAGACGCCTGCGGCGAGGATGATCGCTTCCGCGACTTCCTTCATGCTCTTGCGTGCGTTCATCGCCTGAGTCTGGATGCGCCGGTACGCTTCAGCCTCCTCCAATCCCTGAGTATTCATCAGGATTCCCTTGGCCTTCTCGATCAGTTTCCGGGCTTCCAGGCGATCCTGAACTGACTCCAGTTCCTTTTTGAGCTGGATGTTCTGCTCGAATCGGGCGCGGGCGACTTCAATGGCCGGGGAGAGGTCGCTGGGCTTGAACGGCTTCACGAGATACCCGAACACGCCCGCATCCTTGGCGCGGTCGATCAGTTCCTGATCGCTGTAGGCGGTCAGGAGGACGGCGGGGGCCACTCCTTCATCCGCAATCTGGCTCGCCGCATCGATCCCATCCACAAGCGGCATTTTTACGTCGAGGACGCAGACATCGGGCTTGTTCTCCTGGGCGAGGGCCACCGCCTGCTTGCCGTCTTCGGCCTCCGCGACCACTTCATGGCCGAGGGTTTCCAGGATGTGCCTCAGGTCGAGGCGGATGATCGGGTCGTCGTCTGCAATCAGAACTCGCATGGCGTCTCTCTTTTGGCCCGTGCACGACGCTGTGGCGGACTTTCATAGTACCAACCTCGGCGGTATCCTCCCAGGCGTGAAGACCCCGGCGATGGACCTGCTCGAAGGCGTGATTGACTACGCTGGACTCTATCCGCCTGCGAAGCTGCCTCTGGCCGAAGCTGTCGCCGAATACCAAAGCATCCTGAAAGGAGAAGGCGCATGGCTGACCAGCCGATTCGTTTGTCCCGCGGCGGATCGGGATGCGGTGCAGAGCGCGTTTGGAGGCGAAGAGGTTTTCCTTACTTTGGTTGGGTCGGGAGATTTTGCCGCCGATGCGGATGCTCTGTTGAAGGAGGGACCTGCTGTCGCCACCGGATATGAAGCGCGGCTGCCGGCGGGGGGAGACGAGCTTTTGTCATCTCTGGCCCGCATCAAAAAGCTGGTGAAAAAAGTGGAGGGCGAGGTGGATGTTTATGCCGAACTGCCCTGGTCCGAGGATTTGATCGAGTCGATGCACGAGGTCGCATCGGTGGAGGGGGTCGGCTTCAAGGCGCGGACCGGAGGCGTGACGGCTGATGCGTTTCCTTCAACCGGTCAACTGGCCGCGTTCATCACCGAAGTGGTCGCCCTCGAAGCTCCCTTCAAGTTCACCGCGGGTCTCCACGAGCCGATCCGGTACCGCGATGAGAGTCTGGGAGTGATGCGGCACGGCTTCATCAATGTCCTCGTCGCTTCCGCCCTCGCCCTGACGCACGACTTTTCCACGTCGGAGGTGCAGGCCCTTCTCGAAATCACCGATGCGGCTGAATTCGCGCTGGGCGATGGCGCAATCCAGGTGAAGGGCCACGCTCTTTCGCTGCCAGAGATTGCGGAGCTCCGAGAAATGTTCGGCGGTTTCGGCTCCTGCTCGGTGGCTGAACCGCTGGACGGTCTCAAAAGAATCGGCTGGGTCTGAGATTAAGGCCCCACTGG
>JAEYWW010000239.1 GCA_023428805.1 Armatimonadota bacterium
GTGTTCAGCCGATCCGAGCCGTGCACCGGTACCAGATCACGGTTCGCCGACAGATCCTTTCCCTCCAAGATGCCGTGGCTGCCGCCGACGGACTCAAGAGGGGAGAGCAGCAGATTCTGAACCTCAACTATGTTCAGCCGGAGCTTCGCGAGAAGATCAAGGACTTCATGAGCGGCGTAAACTACACCGCCGAAGGCACCTGGGAAGAGCTCGGAGAGCACGTCTTCCTCCTCGCACCCGCCTCCGCATATGTCGAAGTCGCTCCCGCGACTCCGCGCATGAAGGCTGAGCGAAACTAAACAACTTAAGCGATAAAAGAACAAGGAGCTTTCAAAGCTCGATAGCAACTGAGGGTCTTGCCCTGCAGCAGAGGTGTTGCAGGGCCTTTTTGCGTCAAGGTTGGGTTGTTTTTGAGATGGATGGGAAGTAAGTCGCCGCGACATTCTGTGTGAAGAACTCCCTCTTGTTCCCGGCGGTGATGACGCAGGCTCTGGATCTGTCGATATAGTAAAGATCGTTCATTCCTCCCGACATCTTTCCTCGATAAATTCCAATGAAGATCATCGCGGTGTGGTATGGGTTATCCAATTCGGAAAGCTTGACGTGGCTGAGATCGGAATTCATCATCTGCCTGACTTGCTGCTTTCGGTTGGAGTATGGATTCAAGAAATCCTCTGCTGCGAGGTCGCCCGAGAGGGCGGAATCCCAATTTTCAACCCCCGGGAAACGTTCGTCGTTCTCCGCCAGATAAATCTCCATCGCCTCCCCAATTCTATTGAGGCGACTCCCCGATATCCCTCGTCCTACAACGGCGCGGTTGGACATCCATGCGTAAATGACGCAGTAGATGACGAAGAGCAGGAAGGAGCCGATCAGCAGCCAGAGCAGATTGCCGGCGAACGACCACCGCCGCTCTCCTTCGCTATTCGCACCGACAAGCCTGCCCATCTCACCTTTATATTAGGCGTTTTGATAGCGATCTGCCAACTCGGGCCATGTTCCACCGTCAATCGCCTCCCGAATCTCACGCATCAGCCGGGCATAGAACGCCAGGTTGTGCAGGGTCGCTAGGCGCATCGCCAGGAACTCGCCTGCTTTGAACAAGTGCCGCAGGTACGCCGCCGAGTACCGCTCGGTGGCCGGAAAAACTGACCCCTCATCGTGCGGACCAGGATGCTCCGCCCACTTCAGCGCTCCCGCATTGACCCTGCCCTGCAGCGTGTAGAGAACCCGATGCCTGGCCATTCGAGTCGGCAGAACGCAGTCGAAGAGATCGACTCCGCTTGCCACCGCGTGGATGATGTCCCGCGGATGTCCAACGCCCATCAAGTATCGGGCTTTGTCGGCGGGGAGCAATGGCGTGGTCAATTCGACCACGGGATATTGCATCTCGGTGGGTTCGCCCACGCTGACACCGCCAATCGCGACTCCGGCAAAGGGCAGCGAACTGATGAATTCTGCAGACTCGCGTCTGAGGTCTTCGTGGACTCCGCCCTGCACGATCCCGAACACCGCCTGGTTTTCCTTCCGTGCCGCCAAGTTTCGCGGAGCCCAGGCGTGAGTGCGCTGCATCGCCTGGGCGGCCTCGTCACGGGTGCAGGGATAGGGCGGGCACTCGTCCAGCATCATGGAGATGTCCACTCCAAGCTGTCCCTGGATTTCGATGGATCGTTCCGGTGTCAGAAACATCTCCGAACCGTCGAGGTGCGATTTGAACCGGACGCCATCGTCAGTGACCTTGTTCATATCGCTCAGGCTCATCACCTGATAGCCGCCAGAATCGGTGAGAATTGAGCCCCCCCAGCTCATGAAGTCGTGCAGGCCGCCGAATCGCTCGACCAGTTCGGACCCCGGGCGCAGAGCGAGGTGATACGTATTGGATAAGACCAGCTCAAACCCCATCGCCTCCAAGTCTTCGGAGCCGAGCGTCTTGACCGTGCCTTGGGTGCCGACTGGCATGAAGGCAGGCAGTTCGACGGTGCCGTGAGGCGTGTGCAGGCGAGCCCGCCTTGCCTTGGTGTGCGGGCACTGGCCCAGAAATTCGTAGCGAACCGAACTCAAATCAGAATCTCACTCCTGTCATGAACAGGAGTTGATTTTGACCTTGATTCGGAGGACGCAGCCCGCCATTGGAAATATGGAGCAGGCGGATGCCGAGCATGACGCTGCAGTTTGAAGAAGCTTCGTATTCAAGGCCCGCACCGAGCAGAGGCGTGAAATTCCAGTGTTCATTGAGATCGGTTGTTGATTGAGACTGATGCTGCAGTCCGATCCCAGCTTCGTAGTATGCGTTCCAATCGCCCTGACTCCAGCTTTTGGGCCAGTATCGGGCTATGGCGATCGCGCCGTAGGCAAAAGAGTTGTCCACCGGCTTGTCATTGAATCCGCCGCCCTTGGTGAAGAGGTGATACGCTTCGATGACAAACTCGCCGTCTTCGCCGCGGAAGTGGACCCTTGGGTCAGGTCGTGAGTATTGGATTCCGTAATATCCGCCCACACGCACATCCTCGCTTCCGAGAAACTTGACACTTGATGCCGGGCCGGCCCAAATGGTCCAGTGAGGTTTTTCGTCGGCGAGCGCCGCCGCTGAGGCG
>JAEYWW010000266.1 GCA_023428805.1 Armatimonadota bacterium
GGTCCATGCTCTTGGTGATGATGCCCATGAAAAGCACGCCGCTGATCACGCCGCTCATCCGCGCCACGCCGCCGCTCAGTGAGACCCCACCCAGGACGCAGGCGGAGATGACTTCGAGCTCCAGCCCTTCGGAAGCCTTGGGGTCGCCGATCAGGTTCTGGCTGGTCAGCGCAAGGCCTGCGATCACGGCCATGACGCCCTGAATCGCGAAGATGATGATTTTGTGCCGTGCGACCGGAATTCCCGCCAGCTCCGCCGCCTCGGGATTGCCGCCGATGGCGAGCGCATTCCGGCCGAAGATGGTCTTGTAGAGCAGGAACCCGAAGATGGCGAAGATCGCCACCATCAGCCATGTTGATGAGTTGACGCCGAGAGATCGTCCGTCCACATCAAAAATCGGGTAGGCGAATCTGCCAAAGTTCAGGATCGCGGGATGGTTGATGGAGACAGATTGTCCTTCGTTCATGATGAACGCCGCGCCCCGTACAATCTGCATCGTCGCCAGCGTCGTGATGAGCGCGTTGATGCCGAGCTTGGAGATCACAAAGCCGTTGAAGCTGCCGATGAATGCTCCCAATGCGAGCACGAGCGCGATGGAGACGGCGATGCTCATGCCCTGATTCAGCAGCAGGCCGAGAAGAACTCCACTGATCGCCGCGACCGACCCCACACTGAGGTCGAAGTCTCCCGCCGCGAGGCAGAACATCATCGAACAGGCGACGATGCCGACCACTGAAACCTTGAGCCCAAGCGCGATCATGTTGGCGGGCGTGCCGAAATTGGGCACGAGAAACCATGCCGCGGTGAAGGAGAGCAGCAGGATCACCTGGATGCCATTTCTGCCCAAAAAGTCGCCCAACTTATTCATGAATGCTCCCTGAGGGCGAGGCGCATCACCGATTCTTGCGTGGCCTCTTCCCGGTTCAAAATGCCCGTCAATCGCCCCTCGCACATCACCGCGATTCGGTCGCTGATGCCGAGCACTTCGGGCAGTTCGCTCGACACAACCAGCACGGCGACACCGCGTTCGGCGAGGCCGTAGATGATCTGATAAATCTCGCTCTTCGCGCCGACGTCAATGCCGCGCGTGGGTTCGTCGAGCAGCACGGCTTTGACATCGCCGCTCAGCCAACGGCCCAAAATTGCCTTCTGTTGGTTGCCGCCCGATAGATTCTTGATCTGCTGCCGCAGGTGCGGAGTTTTGACTTTGAGCCGCTCGACCTGCTGCTGCGCGTGATGCCTTTCGCGCGATTCGCTGATGAACATTCCCGCAGGAGAAAAGCTGCGCCGGATGCTCGCATTGATGTTGTCCTGAATGTTGGCGATGGGGAAGATGCCCTGCTTCTTGCGGTCTTCTGTGCAGAACACAAGCCCCGCTTCGATGCTCTTCAAAGGGGTGCGGGAGCGCATCGGTGCGCCGGAGAGCCTGACTTCGCCTTTGGCTTTGGCGCTTCCATAAATCGCATGAAGCAGCTCCGTCCTCCCCGCGCCGACGAGCCCGAACAGTCCGACAATCTCGCCGGGCTGAATTTGGAGATTGACGGGCTCGATGATGCCGGGACCTGAGAGCTGCCTGATTTCCAGGCCATCGCCGCTCACTTCGCGGGCGCGCCAGGAGTAGACATCTTCGATGGACCGCCCCACCATGTCGGTGATGATCGTGTCTGCGGAGATGCCATCGAGAGTTTCGTAGGTCACGACATGGCGGCCGTCGCGCAGGATGGTCGCCGCGTCGCAGATGTTCAGAATCTCGCTCATGCGGTGCGAGACATAGAGGATCGCCCGCCCTTCGTCGCGCAGGCGGTGGATCAGCTTGAAGAGCGCGTCTACTTCCCGGTCCGAGAGGCTTGACGTGGGCTCGTCGAAGGCGATGACCTGCGCGTCATGGCTGATCGCCTTGGCGATCTCGACCATCTGCCGCTTGGCAATCGAAAGGTCGCCGAGGCGGGTTCGGGGGTGGATGCCTCCCCCCACCATCTCCAGAAGCCTCTCCGCTTCGGAGTGCAGCTTCTTCTGGTCGAGCAGGACGCCCTTCTTGGGAAGATGTCCCGCAAGGAGATTTTCCGCCACCGAAAGATCGGGGAAAAGGTGCAGCTCCTGATAGATGACCGCGATTCCGCCCGCAATTCCGTCGGCGGGATTCTTGGGCGCGAAGGGCCGACCTTCGACCAGAATACGGCCCTCATCCGGGCGATGGACGCCGCTGAGGGCCTTCAGCAGGGTGCTTTTTCCGGCTCCATTCTCTCCGCAGAGGGCCATGACCGAGCCGCCCCGGACGTTGAAGGAGACATCCTTCAACGCCTGGACGCCGGGGAAGGCCTTGGAGATCCCCTCGAACTGGAGCCGGACGTCGCTCACTCGCCCAAACCGGCGTCTTTGAGAGCCTGGACGTAGTTGTCCCGTGTGATGAGCGTGCCGGTGGTCAAGGTTTCCTTGGCCGGCTCCTTGCCGTCGGCGATCCAATCATAGAGCATCGTTGCGGTGTCGTGTCCGTGACGCTTTGCGTCGAGCAGGATCCAACCGAAGACGCCGGTCGGCTCGGCCCGCTTGAATTCCTCCAGGCTGGCGCTGCCATTGATGCCGATTCCGATCACGTTCTCATGCGTGTACTTGGCCTGCTCCAGCGCGCGGACCGCACCGATCACCGCTTCGTCGTTGTTGCCGAACACGAGCCAATGCTTGATGCCGGGCTGGCGGGTCAGAACGCCGTTGGCCGCGTCGGTCGCGCCTGCGATGTCGGTCTTTTTCTGAGGTGCGAAGAAGATTTTGGCTTCCGGGAAACCAGCGGCGACGAGGGCTTCCTTCGCGCCTGTCGTGCGGAGCTTTGCTGTCTCCAATTCGTCGTAGGTCATGCCGATCGCGGCGGTCTCTTCCGGCTTCCAGCCGCGCTTCTGCATCTCGGCATAGAGCGCGTCTCCAACCTGCTTTCCGATGTCGTGGGCGGCGATGCCGACGTAGTGGACGTCGGTCATCGGCTTGTCGCCTTCGACGAATCGGTCGTCGACCGCGATGACCTTCATGCCGTAGCCGTTGGCCTTGCCCATGATCGCCGGGCCGAGCTTGGTGTCGGGGGTGCAAATGACAAAGCCTTTGACGCCCTGCGTGTTGAGGGTTTCGATGGCCTGCATCACCTCTTGACCGCTTGGGGTGGGGAGCTTGACAAGCTCAAAACCCTTCTCCTTGGCCGCTTCGTCGGCGAATTTCCATTCGGTCTGGAACCAGGGCTCCTTCGGGTCCTTGACCAGGAAGCCGATCTTCACATCGCTCTTCGAGGCGGTCGGGTTCGTTTCGGTTGAGTTCTGGCCGGTGGTGCCTCCGCCCGAATTGCTGCAGCCCGCAAGAGCAAACACCAGCGCACCCGCCAGGGCGATCCATGCTGTCTTCATAGAAATACCTCGTCGTCGAAGAGTGTCTTCGCCGACACGCGACGGGATGCTACCCGTGCCGGGTATGAAATGCAAGACTTTGGTGACAGGTATCAATTCATTGCGCCGTTTGTGCGCCGCGCCGATTGGCCCGGGTGAGGAAGTCCACGAGATTGAGCGGGAAGTCAAACCCGGAAAGCAGAACGATGATCAGCCCGCTGCACACGAGGACGCCCAAGCACCCCACGAACCACGCCCAAAACATGCGGACATCCTCCCGTTGAACATAGCTCGACACCGCGCCGATGATCCCCGAAAAGATCAATCCCGCCGACCCAATCAAGACGCCCATGCCGCTGTTTGAAACGAAGAACTGCAGAAAACCACCCACGATCATCAAGCCCAGAACCAGCACAAAGACGCTTTCGATCTTGTCCGCCTTGGTGAGGGCAAACCGCCCCATGGGGTGAAGGTAGAGCACCGCGTTCGCATAGAGCTTCGCCGACCAGGAGAAATAGACCAGGCTTGAGGCGATGATATAGAGGCCAATGATGAACGGCAGCGCTTCCGGCGGGACTGATCCGCTGCGCAGGCTGATCCGCAGAACGTACGGAATCCCGATCCACACCGCGATGCCCACCCAGGAGGGAAACCGCTGGAAGATAACGTCGATTGCGAGGATGATGCGGTAGGGGAGAAACCTGGCCCGCAGCGCGGTGAGGAGACCTTCACGGGCGGCTTCGTCGCGGGCGTCCAAGCGGAGCGCGTCCGTGAAAGCCTCTTCCGCAAGGCGAGTTTGTCCCGCCGTCAGCCTCGCCCATCCAAGCTGCGTGTGGCCTCCGGGAGCGCTCGGATCGTTTTCGATCATCGTCCGCGCCGCCGCCTGCGCCCCCTGCTTCATGCCGAGCATCTGCATCGTCGAAGCCTGAATGCTCAGCAGTCCCGGATCGTTGGGGTCGTACTGCATTCCCTGGCTGACCGAGGCCAGCGCCTGCCGGTATTCGCGCTTTTCGTAGTGAACCGAGGCCTGAAGCACATAGCCTCCCGTGAAGAACGGCTCCAGCCTCAGAACTTCCTTCGCGCAGTCCATCGCCGTGGCATATCGTTTGCCATCGAGATGAACCAGCCCGAGAACAAGGTGGGCATACGTCTCTTCTGGATCCAAGGCGATGGCGCGTCCGGCCTCGATCTCCGCCTGCCGATCCTGCCCCATCATCAGAAGGACATAGCCGAGCCGGGCGTGGAGGTACGCGTCATCTGGATCATCACCGAGGGCCTGCGAAAGCGCCACCTGAGCCTCGCTCCACCGATCCATCTCAATATATTGCTCCGCGCGGGCAAGGTGGGGCGAATTCATTCTCATGCTGATTGATCCGACCTCTCGGGTCGGCAGATTGCTCCAGATTATGCGGCATCCAAGAGACGCTTGACGCGCGCGAAGTCTGGTTGAGCGCGCACTGGTTGCGACGGCCTCAGCTTTCAACCGTCCACGAGGCCGCCTCGCTGGAAGGAGTGAGCGGTTTCACCGGGAGACGTGCCCGCAGTCCAGCACCCCCTTCGCCCTCCTCCCCATCCAATCGGTGGCTCATCGCAAAAAGCGCGTCGGCGTCTTCTTCAAGAACCAGGTCCTCAAACATGGGGTTGACGGATGCCGCAAATGACCGCAGATGATCCCCGTCCCAACTCTTGAGGATTGCGAATCTGGCCAGAGCGTTTTCCCGGCTGTCAAATCCTTCGGCCATGACGAGCTTTGGAAGCTGGGCCTCCGAAGATTCGCGTATCAAAGCCCGATCTGCTCGCAGACCCACCGAGCGGCGATGACATCTTCCACCAATTCCAGCCGGAATTCTGAGCCTTCTTCAAAGACAAGCACCCACCAGGTCATGCACCAAGTATGGGCGCTCTTCTCCGCACAGAAGTGCGGGAAACCGATGGCCCCGCTGAAGCGGAGCGGTCCATCACGGCTGTTTGGAGTGCGGCGAGACATCGCCGCTTTCATTTGCGGCGGAGCCGCCCTCGCTGCTCTTGATCGAAGAGCAAGTGACCGCCTCCGGCGGAATTGA
Organism: Armatimonadota bacterium; assembly: GCA_023428805.1. GTDB lineage: Bacteria > Armatimonadota > Fimbriimonadia > Fimbriimonadales > Fimbriimonadaceae > JAEYWW01. Next base: position 5,429 of record JAEYWW010000266.1, read on the forward strand.
AAGCGGTCATGCCTGCCCGCACTCCATGCGCCGTGTGGAGTGCGCGATCATTCATGTCGCGCTTTGTCATGCGCGGCCCGCCGCGCCTTCCTTGTGGTGCACCTCTCCCGAGGTGCAAGTCTTTGGTTGCGCTCGGGAGCCATGCGCTCTGCGGCGCACTGAAGTGCGGAAATCCGACAGCCCCGCTGAAGCGGAGCGGTCCGGCACGGCTGTTTGGAGTGCGGCGAGACATCGCCGCTTTCATTTGCGGCGGAGCCGCCCTCGTTGCCTGGATCGAAGAGCAGGAGGCCGCCTCCGACGGAAGTGAACGCGGTCATCTCTACCCGCAACTTCAAGGTTTGGGAGGTGAGCTTCAGTAACAGGTATCAATTCATAGAAGACATTTACGAACCTGTCATGAGAGCGGCGCGAGTCAGCAAATCAACCAACTTCAAGTTGAGATTGGAGCATGGAATAAGAGGCATATCCGATATAATTCGCGTGTGCCTGAACCGGAAAATCCGTACCTTGTTGCAAAATTTGAAGTTACAACGCGGAGCTTTTATCAGGCTTTGGTGGAGATTGGCGAAGGTGCGGATTTTTATATGTCGGAAGATCGGTGTCGTGAAAGTTTGGCCGGCGCGTCGGAGGGACAGATAGGGTTGTGGGCTGTGCTTTGGTATGACGGCGAAGTCAACAATGGGGGCCACTGGCAGTTTTTTGACAATAGCGCAGGCATGATCTGGAAGGAGGTTCTGTTCGGATTTGAACTCATAGGCGATCAGGAAAGGCTCGACATTCTGCGGCGGGCATGCTCCCTTTTCCCCGAAGGAAACCCTCCTTGCGAAAGGCACGAACGAAGCATTGCCCTTGAAATAATTGAATGTGGAAAAGCAAAGATGAACGCGTTGGATGATGAGTTTTATGCGCTTAGCTCGGATGCGTTTGATGGGCGCATGGCCGGATTCATCCAAGCTCATCCGGAGCAGTTCTTCTTCCCGGACTAGGCTTCTATTGGTCAGCGGGTTGGTCCCATAATCAGGGGCATGAGCGATGGAACGACTCTCGGCCCGACGGCCGCTCCCGGAGCGACGGCTCCCAACGCTGGCGACTCGGTCGTTGTGCTGCAGACCAATCACGGCCGCATCGTCCTGAAGCTGCTGGAAGCCTTCGCGCCGAAGCACGTGACGAGCTTCACCAACCTCGCCAAGAACGGATTTTATGACGGCATCCGCTTCCACCGTGTGATTCCCGGATTCATGATCCAGGGCGGCGACCCGAACAGCCGCAGTGGCGATCGAAGCACCCACGGTACGGGCGGACCGGGCTACAGCGTGGACGCGGAGTTCAACTCGATGCCGCACACGCGCGGCATCCTGAGCGCGGCCCGCTCGCAGAATCCTAACTCCGCCGGCAGCCAGTTCTTCATCTGCCATGCGGATGCGGGCTTCCTGGACGGGCAATACACGGTCTTCGGTCAGGTGGTCGAGGGAATGGATGTGGTGGACACCATCGTCAACCTTCCGCGCGACGCCCGCGACAATCCGCTCGAAGAGAATCCGGCGATCATCGAGAAGGCGACCGTCGAAGCCTGGCCTCTCGCCTGAGGACCTTTTCAATCATTCAAGCGGACGGGTACAAAGCCGTATGGGATACGGTTGGGAAGGAGAACTCGTCCGCTTGGTGCCTTTTGATGAAGGGAGGCACTTCGACAACCTCTGCCGCTGGGCCAACGACCCCGATCTGACGCACACGCTCGGCTTTGGCGATCTGCCTCTGAGCCGGGTTTCGCAGAGGGAGTGGTTCAACCGCACCGCCCTGGGTTCCGCCACCGACATTCATTGGGCTATAGAAACGCTCGATGGAGTCCACATCGGCACTTCGGGAATCCACCAGATCAGTCATTTCCACAAGACCGCGCTGACGGGCTCCTATATCGCGGAAGAGGAGTATCGCGGCAGGGGTTATGGCACTGACAATGCCCGCACGAGAGCCCGCTACTGCTTTGAAGTGCTCGGATTGAGAATGATCTTCAGTGCTTTCTACGAAGGCAATGATGCCTCGCGCAGGATGCAGGAGAAGATAGGCGCGCAGGTTTGGGGAGTCAAGCCGAAGGCGTACTGGAAGCGTGGCCGCTACCTGGATGAGATCAACACCTATCTGACGCCGGAGATGTTTGCCGCTGCAAATCGGCGATGAAATTTGAGGAACAAATCGAGCCGCTGACCCGTCCGATTAAGTGGATTCATCAGATCATCTCGGCCCGTTCTCAGCAATGAGGGCGGGCCGTTCTCATTCAGTCGTTGGCGCCCGCTCCGAGTCCCGCATTCGCCATCGCGCGGCGGGCCATGACGTGCGCTTCGGCCCATGTGCCGCACGTTGTTTCGACGGTGAATCCGTCCACCCGATTCCAGCCGGGAAGCATAGCGATGGCGTCGGCCTCTTCGGATCGGTTGTGTTCAAGCCGGAGGGTGACGGGCTCGGATGGAACCCAGGGCGCGGCTTCGGTTGTCATCGCCTTCTGCATCCCTTTTTCGATCATCGGTCCCGTGACGGAGGGATGCTTGAGCCGGCCCATGTAGCGGCCAAGCCCGGTCTTCACCGCCGCCGTCTCCAGCCCGGCGATCAGAGCCGACGCCTCATCACATCCCGCTTGATCCGAACTGACAAAGACGAGGGGCACACCGTAGATTCCTGCCGTCGCCGCCGACATGGCGATCTCTCCTGCAGGTATTCCGTTGATCGAAAATCGATGGACCATGCCGCTGATGGTGTGTTCCATGATCCCTGCCGCCGTTCCGGCCATCGCATGGTAGCCGACGAGGACGGCGCGATCGAAGGAGGAATCAATGCCCTCCATCATGCCGTCGCGTCCCGCGCCCAACCCCGAGATCAACTCCACACCGGGCTCCAACTGGTCGATCAGGAGATTTTTGGAGCCGCCGTGGGAGTCCTTGACGACGATTTCCGTCGCGCCTCCGGCCCGTGCTCCCCGAATGGCGGCGTTGACATCGTGGGTCATCATGCGCCGGGCGAAATCCCAGTCGTAGAGCGTCCCTCGCGGTCCGCCCGCCTGTCCCCAGGTGACGACGCCCGTCACGCCTTCAATGTCGGCGGAGATGTAGACCTTCACACCGCGAGATTACTCAACTCTTGGGGGTGATTTTGATTTCGACGAGCTTCCAAACAGGCTCAAGATAGAGCCGGGTTCCAGTGACTTGGACGACCGCATCGCCCTTCTCGAACTGGGCGTCGTACTCGAACCGGGCGAATTGCCAGCCCTGGTCCTTGAGTTCACGTGCCCAGCTTTTGCCGTTCCTGGCTTCGCCAAGCGATTTCAGCGCGCCGAATTTGCTCCGCCACGCCTCCATCTCGGGTTCGTGCTTGGCGAGTTCATATTCCGGCCCCACCTCATCATTGGAAACCTTCCAATCCTTCATCACCTCCTGGGCGAGAGCGGTGACTTTGGGTTTGGCCTCACGCTGGATGCGGGAGTGCATGTCCTTCCAGAAGAAGATCATGCCGCCCATCGGGAGGCCGATGAAGAAGAGAATTGTGAGGGTGAGGCTGATTTTGTTCTTGGTCATCGCAATCTTCCCGCGAGAATTTCCCATGCGCCGAGTTGGAGTAGCCAGAGGCAGAGACAGAATGCTGCTTTGATGAGAAAGGCAGGCCAGGGTTTGAGTTCGCCCGAGCGGCTTTTGAAGATCAGGTACATCAGAAAGACCTGCGCTCCGAGCAATCCCATATTGTTGATCGGGCGGTAGGGAAGGGATTCCAGAATGTAGGTGGAATTCGGCTGTGTGCCTCTGGCGATCACGATCTCCGTCCACGCCAGACACGCTCCCAAAACCGCCAGCACTTGAGGCACCCACGAAAAAGGAACCTGCCTTCGTGAGAGGAAATTCCAGGCGGCCACGGGGAGAAGAAAGAGGGTGTTGACCACAAACGCCAGGTTGTGCAGAAGGATCACGCCATCGACTTGGGAGTAATAGCGGGCCGCGCTCATGATGTCGCTCATCTCGCGTCGTGCGTTGATGCTTCCCGCCGTCAGCACGGTCACAGCGAAGGAGAAGGCCCACTCCACCCAGCCAGGGCCGCTGTACGTCCACTGCTCGGGGATGGTGCCGCCGCCGGAGGGAATCCAACTGGCTTCGCGAGTCCTCATTTCAGGCTTGCTTTACCCATTTTGACGCGAGGTAAAACGGGGCTCCCGGGCGGGGCCTTTTGGGGTGTCGTTTGAAGGAGCCGCTAGTAGAATGTTGAGCAGTTTGC
>JAEYWW010000336.1 GCA_023428805.1 Armatimonadota bacterium
CTTCCAAGCCCGTGCGGATCACGTAATGGAATTCCCATTTGGCAAGCATTGAGTTGTACTGCCAGCGCTGAATGCCGCGTGATGCTTCATCATTGTCCGACGTGCCCCGAGTGGCGATGAACATCACGTCGGGATTGTCATCGTAGACATCGAAGGCATTGTCCATCGCCAGCTTGAGGTCGGGTGTCTGCGGGCTGCTGACCGGATAATCGTACTCGTGAATGCCTGCCCCGATTCCACCGGAGTTGAAGCTGGTCGCCATGATGTCGCCGCTGTAGGCATAACGGACACGATTGATGTCGGGATTTCCTGAGTAAATGGATGTGGAGTTTTGGGTGAGCCCCCGCAGTCCCATGCGGAGTCCGGCAGCCGTGCCTCGACCGCTGAGAAACACCCGATCAATTCCATCGCTGACCGCGCCCGTCACCATCCCGTTTTCGAACCCATCCGTAAAGAAGGTGGGCTCAAAATAGCGGTCAAATCCGAAGAGTCCGACACTGCGATTCACGACCGCCGGAACGCTGGCACTCAAGGTTCCCGAGGTCACTGACGTCTCGTAGCCTCCGACCACGTTGAAGAGGCCCCTGAACGTGGAGCTGCCACCGCCCGCCAGTCCGTCTGACCCAGGGATCACGAGACCTTCCGAAGTCGGAAGCATAGTCGAAGAGATCACTTCCGAACCGACCAGGGTCTTGTATTCCTCAATGAACACCGGATTGCCCATCGGGGAGAGCGCGTCAGTCCCGTTGCCGACGCGAACGACCTGAATTCGGGGTGATGAAAGATTCTGCGCCAATCCTGTAGAAGCCAGGAGCGCCCCAAGCGCCAAAAATGGAAGCCTCATTGTATTCCGCCCGTCTGCAATCTGTCGGCAGACCGTCAGCGTTGACTTTATCGCGCGGGGCGTATCCCAACCGTATCCCACCTTACGTCATATCTTGTGAAAGACCAGATCACGTCATTTTTCATCACCAACCACGGTCCAGGTAAGATGACTTCGGTGCGCAGGGGCACCGCTCGTCCGCAGAAAGGGCAGAAGCCCGCCTTGTAGAATCTGAAAAACAACCGAACTTCGGCTGAATTTCGCGGACGTCGGCCAGCTTATGAAGCAAGGTTGAATATGCCCGTCAAACCACTGCCCGAACGCGCCAATCTGGATCATCTGAAGAATCAGGCGCACGATCTCCGCAAGGCCCGCGAAGCCGCCGACCCTCCCAGCCTCCAGCGCATCCGCGAATTTCATCCCCGCTTTTCGGATTCTGGCGACTCCGAAATCACAGGGGCCAGGTTTGCCTTGAGCGATGCGCTTCTGGTCATCGCTCGAGAGCATGGCTTTGCGTCGTGGACTCGGCTGAAGAAGCATCTTGAAAGCGGCGCATCCGCCGCTGCAAGGCTGGAGGAAAGAATCACCGACGAGGAGTTTTTGAGCGCGCTGCTCTTGTTGGATGCGGGAGACTTGGATGGCCTCCGAAAATTCTTAAAGACTCACCCTGATGCGGCCCGGCGACGAGTTCACTTCGAGGGAATGGGCTACTTTTCCAACCCGCACCTGATCGATTTTGCCGCGGAGAATCCCGTCCGAAACGGGTCGCTGCCATCCAACATTGTCGCGATCGTCGAAGCCCTGCTGGATGCGGGATCCCCTTTTGGCGAGCTGCTTTCGCTGGTCTCCAGTGGCCGTGCAGCGCGTGAATGCGGAGTTCAATCCCCTCTCATCCAGCTTCTGTGCGCTCGGGGTGATGACCCAAATTCGGCTCTGCTCCCTGCCCTCGCCCACGGCGAATTTGCAGCCGCAAAGGCCCTCGTGGAGGGCGGGGCGAAGATAACTCTGCCCTGCGCCTGCGCCCTTGACAACCTCGCCCTCACCAAGAGCCTTTTCGACTCCGCCAGCGATGCGGAAAGGCATCAAGGGCTCGCTCTTGCCGCTCAATTTGGGAGCGCCGCCTGCGTGGATTTTCTCCTTGAAAAAGGACTCGACCCCAACCGCTACAACCCCGTCGGCCTCCACTCCCATTCCACACCTCTGCATCAGGCGGCCTTCGCCGGACACCAAGAAACGGTGCTTGTTCTTCTGAGAGGAGGCGCAAGAACCGATCTAAAAGACACTCTCTGGAACGGAACCGCAAAGGGGTGGGCGGAACATGGTGGGCACACGGAAATTGCGAAATTGCTGTGACTGACCTGCGTCGGAAGTTAAGCCTCTATCAGCATCGGAACGCTCGCCTATTTTGATCGTCTCTCTTGCGTGCTTTGCTTGATCGCCGCCATCCTCACCCCCCAGGCTGCGATCAAAGAAGTGGTGCCGCCGGAGAACAGTCGGATCGTTGGGATTAACGCGGTTGGACCTTCGGGCGAGCTTGCGGCTGCTCTTGAGAAGGACGGGGAATGCTGCTTGGTCGTGTTCCGAGGCCAATCCATCGAGCAGATCAACACACCCAAAAACGAGGAGTTTGGCTTCGAGGAGATCAGCAGCGTGGAGTGGTCGGTCAACGGCTTCACCGACAAAGGCGAGCTGTTTGGATCAGCAAATACGACGTCTCCCACCCATCTCTCGATGGCATTTGTCAGTCAAGGAGCGGCTTTCAAACCTGTCAACATTCCTGAGCCTTATCACTCGTGGCCTTATTCAAGGGCTTTGTTCGTTCATCCCGATGGAACCGTGCTCGTTGAAGTGATGACCGAGAATCACGATGCGCCGGACCTTACCGGCTACTTCATCCACCGACTCATCCTCACTCGCAATGGCAGCCTGGTCCGGGATTTTGGATTCGTCGAGAAGCCCGTCTTCAACAGTAAAGGAGACTTGGCGGCAGCAGAAATTCGGACGAACGACAGCTTTGAAACAAGCACATCAAGCACCGTTCTTTGGCGGAATGGCGATATTAAACGCATCCCGGACTCATCACCTGTTGCCTTTCTGAAAGACGGAAATGTGGTCATCTCACGTCGAATAAAGTCGAATGATGAGGATAGGTTTGAACTCGATATCTGTACTGTTCGAGACGAATTAGTGGGAGATTATTTGTTTACTGGCAAGCCGTCAACATTGAATGAATTTCATATGAACGGGGATCAAACAGGATTCGTGCGAGGCTTCGAAAGTGGACGCGCGGTGCTCCGGCTTTTTGACCGCAGCCGCTTTGTTGAACTTCCGACTCAAGGGGCTGAGAAAGCCAGATTCCTATGCGAACGCGATGGTGTGTTCGTCTTTTCCTTGCCTGGACCGGAATCCACCTACAAGTTTTTCACCTGTCAGATGCCTTAGTCAGACATCACGCCTCCCCGCATAATAAACGGAATGACCAACCCCGGGGATTGGAGCCCCGTGCGAAAGAATCCCGTCTTCAGCGGCCTCGAACGCCTGGAATTGTTCCCTGGGGCCAACTTCGTCAATGTGGGCGAGAGAACCAACGTCACCGGGTCCGCCGCATTCCGAAAACTAATCCAGGCCGGAGACTATGAGAAGGCGGTTGAGGTCGCCCGGCAGCAGGTCGAAAACGGCGCCCAGATCATCGACGTCAACATGGACGAAGGGCTGCTCGATTCCGAAGCGGCGATGGTCACCTTCCTCAACCTGATCGCCGCCGAGCCCGACATCGCCCGCGTGCCCATCATGATCGACTCGTCCAAGTGGTCGGTCATCGAAGCCGGACTGCAATGCACCCAGGGCAAGTCCATCGTCAACTCGATCTCGATGAAGGAGGGCGAGGAGGAATTCCTCCGCCAAGCCAAGCTGGTCAAGCGGTACGGTGCGGCCGCCGTCGTCATGTGCTTCGACGAGCAGGGACAGGCCGACACCTACCAGCGGCGCATCGAAATCGCAGAACGGGCATACAACCTGCTCGTGCACACGGCGGGCTGGGAGCCGACCGACATCATCTTCGACCCCAATATCTTCGCCATCGGCACCGGAATCGAAGAGCATCGGCGTTACGGAATCGATTTCATCGAAGCGACCCGGTGGATCAAGCAGAACCTCCCTGGTGCGCTGGTCAGCGGCGGCGTGAGCAACGTCAGCTTCTCCTTCCGGGGCAACAACCCGGTGCGCGAGGCGATCCACAGCGCGTTCCTTTACCACGCAATCCCGGCGGGGATGGATATGGGGATCGTCAATGCGGGTGCGCTCCCGATCTATTCCGCCATCGAGCCTGGCCTGCTGGAGCGCGTCGAAGACCTGATCTTCGACCGGCGCGAAGATGCAACCGAACGGCTGATCGAATACGCCGCCACTCTCGCCCCAGGCGAAAAGAAGGCCGCCGCAACTCTCGAATGGCGCAATCTCCCGGTGGAGGAACGCCTCTCCCACGCGCTCGTCCAGGGCATCCAGGATTACGTGGTCGAAGATGCGGAAGAGGCTTATCAGGGCTTCAACCAAAATGCACTTCACGTCATCGAAGGGCCGCTGATGGATGGGATGAACATCGTCGGCGAACTGTTCGGCGACGGACGCATGTTCCTGCCGCAGGTCGTGAAATCGGCCCGCGTGATGAAGAAGGCGGTCGCGCACCTGGAGCCCTATCTTCTCGCCTCGAAGGAAGGCCGAAAGTCTGCTGGCAAGATTCTGCTCGCCACGGTCAAGGGGGACGTGCATGACATCGGGAAGAACATCGTCGGCGCGGTTCTCGCCTGCAACGGCTACGAGATCATCGATCTGGGCGTGATGGTTCCGGCGGACAAGATTCTGAACACCGCAGTCGAGATCGGAGCCGACATCGTCGGACTCAGCGGCCTCATCACTCCATCTCTCGACGAAATGGTGAATGTGGCGGCGGAAATGGAGCGGCGCGGGATGAAGCTGCCACTGCTCATCGGCGGGGCGACAACCAGCAAGGTCCACACCGCGATCAAGATTGCTCCTGCCTATTCCGGCCCGGTCGTGCATGTCAAGGATGCCTCACTGGCGGTCGGGGTGGCAGCAAAGCTCCTCTCGCCCGAAAACCGCGAAGCCTATGCCGCCGAAATTCGCGCGGAATACGCCGCCATCGCCGAAAAGCGCAAAGGCGGAGCCGCCGAGCCGATCATGCCCATCGCCGAAGCCCGCGCTCTCGGGATGCCCTGGGATGGCCAGTCCAGCCCGCGCCCGCAATGGCTCGGAACGCGGGTGTTCAAGGACTTCCCATTCGCGGAATTGGAACCCGTCATCGACTGGACGCCCTTCTTCCACTCTTGGGATTTGCGCGGGTTTTTCCCGGCGATCCTAGACGATGCAGTTGTGGGTGAGGAGGCTCGGAGGCTCTATGCGGACGGTCAGGCGATGGTGCGCGAGCTGGTCGACCGCAATCTCATCGAAGCCCGCGCGGTCGTCTCGTTCTTCCCCGCGAATTCATCCGGAGATGACGTGGTCTTGTGGGCCGATGAGTCGCGAAGTGAGGTTCTCGCGGTTCTGCCGATGCTGCGCCAGCAGAAGTCCAAAGGCGAGGTGCGCGAGCAGTTGTCTCTGGCGGATTTCGTCGCGCCGCTGAGCCCTGAGGATAAGTCTTATGCAACTTATTCGTCTTGTCGCTCAGAGTCGGAAATCGACTATATCGGCCTTTTCGCCGTCACCTCCGGCATCGGCGTGGACGAGTATGCGGCGAAGCTGCAGAACGAGGACAACGACATCTATCGGAGCATCATGGCCAAGGCCATTGGCGACAGATTTGCCGAAGCCTTTGCCGAGTGGATGCACCGCGAGGTGCGGCGCAACTTCTGGGGATTCTCACCGGACGAGGATCTGACGACTGACGAACTCATCAAGGAGCAGTACCGCAGCATCCGCCCCGCCCCCGGCTACCCCGCCTGCCCCGACCACCGCCTCAAACGGATCACATTCCAATTGATGATCGCCACCGAAAACATCGGCCTGCAGCTCACCGAATCCTGCGCGATGTGGCCCGGAGCTGCGGTCAGCGGCATGTACTTTGCCCACCCGAACGCCCGCTACTTCAGCGTCGGCAGAATCGGCCGCGATCAGGTGGAGGACTATGCCCGACGCATGGGTGAGCCTGTCGAAGAGACTGAGCGGTGGATGCAGTTGTATCTGGCATATTAGATCAGCACATAGCAAGTAGAAAATTGAGCTCATTCTAAATTCTAGAATTTAGAATGGCCTGGCTTAGGTTAAGTCTAATAGGTCATATTTGCAATTCTTTCCCTGAGAATCGACAATCGTTCAACAGGATTTCCAGTTGCGCCGAGAAAGCCCTCAAGCAAGTCCCTATGATCCGCCTTCTCAAGAAATTCGCCGAACCAATATCCAAGAAACTCCTTCAGTTCTTCAGGGGCCGCAGCGAATTCTTCCTCTATTTCCGGTCGTCCGTCGATCACAGTCCAGACATCTTCAAGATCGTGGCTTGCATAGTAATCACCGAGACCTCGATCGGCAAAGGCTTCCAGCTTAGTCGCGATGAAATGCGGCGCATCAAGATGACTGACTATGGTGCCAAGTGGGAGGGTCGATTCGGAGACATTGAGAGAGCCTGATTTGTACCATCTGTTAGTGGGTCCATAACCTATATCCTCTATGGTCACCACGTCAACGACTGAATTGTGACCATGCCACCTCACAATAATCTGTTCGTCATTTGAAAATCCAAGGCGCCGCAACTCCTCCTCCAACTTAGCGTGATCAGATACCTCGAGAATTTCAACAATCACATCCACATCATCGGTCGGGCGCGGCTCCGCGCTGCCCGAGTCAGTCAGAAACAACCCGACGGTCGCGCCTCCTACGTAAATGAAGTTTTGATCTATTTGCGCAAGAATGACCGCAACCCTTTCGAGTTCAGTGATTTGAGGTGAGATTCTCATTTCGTTCAATGATTCGTTCACGCAGCAGTTCTTCGGCCATGGTAACTTCCCTTGATCGGCCTGTTCGAATGGCGTCGATCAAGGCAAGAAGCTCATAAAGAAATGGGTCGGCAAGCGCGGCCTGAGGCGCGGTCTTGTAGATCGGAGCAAGCGCCATGCCACGGTGCTGGCCCTTTTCGTATGGCCAGCACAGCATCGGTTCCCGCCCCTCGGAAAAGAACTCGTTGAGCGGAGATGTGGCGTAGGATGTAGCCACTCCACGCACCATTCCCCCACATTCTCCCGGCATGAAGTATTTGAGTGCAAGCAATGAGGCAAACAAGTCTTTTCTTCTCACATTACGGTCCGACCGCAAAATGCTTGAAGCAATGCCACGCTTGATGGAGGCATGAGCTTGTGATGCACTCAACTGCAACTCCCTGCCGAGAGCCTCGTATGTCATGACTCCGGAAGAATGGATTTTCAACGCGATCAAAATATCCTGCCCCCTCAACATAGCCGCATTCTACATTCTAGAATATAGAATGCGCTGGGCGTACTGTAGCCATATTAGGAGCAACCTGTTTTCTTATTGACCCGGAATGCCCGGCTCGGTGAGCAGCGCCGGATCGAGGGCTTTGGCGAGGGTTTCTTCATCGAGAAGGCCCTGCTCACGCACCACCTGCGGGATGGACTTGCCTTCGGCGAGGGCGGTCTTGACGACTCCGGCGGCAGTCTTGTAGCCGACAAAGACGTTCAAGGCAGTCGCAAGCGAAGGCGAGGTCTCGGCGTAGTGGCGGCAGCGCTCCTCGTTGGCGGTGATGCCGACGATGCAGTTGTCCACGTAGGTGTGGATCGAGTTGGTGAGAATCTGGATGGAGAACTGGGCGGAGAAGACCATCGACGGCATCATCACATTCAGTTCAAGCTGACCCGCCTGGACGCAGTAATCGAGCGTCTGGCACTGGCCGAGCACTTGGAAGAGCACGATGTTCATGTTCTCAGCCATCGAAGGATTCACCTTGCCGGGCATGATCGAGCTGCCGGGCTGGACCGACGGCAGGGTGATTTCGGCGAGCCCGGTAAGCGGGCCGGAGCAGAGGAGCCGAAGGTCGTTGGTGATGCGGGTGAGCTCCAGGCAGAAGATGCGGAGGCCCGACGCCAGCGCCGCCATGCAGAGCTGCGACTGCATCGCTTCGCGCATATCTTCGGTTGCGCGGAAGTTCAATCCGGTGTACTTGTTCAGGTTCTCGACGACCTTGAATCGGTAGTCGGGGTGCGTGTTGAGCCCTGTGCCGGCAGCAGAGCCGCCGATGCCGAGGTCCTCAAGCTCCCAGGCAGCCTGCTCCAGCCAGCGACGGCATCGTTTGATGCTGACCGCATAGGCGGTGAACTCCTGGCCGAGACGGATCGGCACCGCGTCCTGGAGGTGGGTTCGGCCTGACTTGAGAATATGGTCGAACTCCTTCCCTTTCGCGGCGAGGGCGGCTTCGAGCTTGTCCACCGCCGGGAAAAGGTCTTCGAGCATCAGGCGCGACATGACGCGCATCGCCGTCGGGAAGGTGTCGTTGGTGCTCTGACCATAGTTGACATGGTCGTTCGGGTTGACCTTGCTGTACTCGCCCAGCCTGCCGCCAAGGATCTCCTCCGCCCGGTTGGCGAGGACTTCATTGACGTTCATGTGGAAGCTGGTGCCCGCGCCCATGTGGAAGACCTCCACCGGGAACTGATCGCGCATCTTGCCGCCCAAGACTTCGTCGGCGGCCTGGATGATCGCATTGCCCTGGTCGGGATTGAGGAGGCCGAGATCGGTGTTCGCCTGGGCGCACGCCTTCTTCAGCATCACATAGGCGTCAATCATCTTCGGATGCTCGGTCAGGCCGCTGATCTGGAACAGGTTGCGGCTCCGCTCCGCCTGACTGCCCCAATACGCGCCCTCCGGAACCTGAACGTCGCCCAGCGAATCCTTCTCAATCCGATAACTCATGCTGGATTGAGTTTACCGATGGGCGTCCGGGGCGTCTATGACTGGGCGGCGCGGGCCTCGATCTGCTTGATCGCCTCAGCGGCTTCCCACATGAAGGTTTCGCTTTCGTAGAACTTGCGGGCGATGGCACGCAGCGCGGGCAACGACTTTTCTGTGCCGGTCTTGCCCAGGGCCTTCACCACTTCGATTGATGCCCAACCTTGCTTGGATGCAGCCAGCAATTTCAATAATGAACCTTCAAACATCGGATCCCGCAGGTCTCCCGCAGCCTGGGCGGCACTTACTTCAAATGAGCCATCTTCAGGGTCGGCCACGAGCCGTTCAAGAATCCGTGCCCTTGCTTCAGGACTATTGAATTTCACAAGTGCCTTCCAAATCTCAGAAGGCTTATCTGCCCTCCGAGTCATCGCAATCAACTTCTGCTCCGTTTTCGGGTCAGCGATGACGGCAGCCGCCTCAACTAGGAAGTAATCGGGTTCGGGGTCTGCAAGAAATCGACCAACAATCGCCTCATCCAATTCCTCATGTTCTCTAGATTCAATCAACGGCAGGAGATCAGCGAAAGAGTTGGTCTCACGGATATAACTGCTAAACGGCTCAACATATTTGGGCGACCAAAACAATTCCATTGAATCAAAGGCACCGCTGGCAAGAATCGGACCTTCTTTAAGCATCTCGATCACCAGCGACACGGCATCATCTTTGTAGCGAGCAAGAATATTCCCAAGCCATAAAGAAGCTGCCCAATCACGTGCCAACTCTTCATCAGACAAAAATGTCTTCAACAGGACGAGATCGGTTTGCTGAGGTGACCGAGACAGCCCAGTGAAACAAGCTTTTCGTTCCTCATAACTCAAGTCTTCTTTGAGCAACTTCAGAAATAGCGGTCTATATCTTCCATCGTCCAGTCCAGCGAAAGCGTCCAGAGCTTCGGACTTCACTTGTGGATCCTTCTCCCGGTCAAACAGTTGCTTTACAGGCTCAAGAGCGACACGATTCTCAAATGCAGATAAAGCATTGAGCGCATGCCGCCTCACCGATCGGTCTTCACTATTGAGGCATTCAACCAGAAATGGAATTGCCTCTGGCCGCTTCGCAGCCCAGAGCGCCATAAAGCCGATTTGCCGATTGAAAGCAACTTTACTGCTGAGCAGACGAATATTGTCATCAAACAACTCCGGCCACATCTGAAGCTCTTTCTTCTGCAGCAGATATGCAGTGATATCGTCGTCATTCCGGCAGATTTCATCTATTTCCTTTCTTGCCCTCTCTCTCATGTAAGCAAGCGCGGCCACGCAGGGAGGAGGCGAGTAGGCGGGGATCGTTTTTTTGGCGTTGCGGACAAGGGCCGGAATTACACGAGGATCATCAAAGCGGGAAAGGATGCTTGCCGCATCACTCAGCACCCACAACTCATCTCCGTCAACCAGTTCAATCAGGGGCGCGATCATGCGGGGGTCTTCGTGGGAGCCCAGAAGAGCGATCGCTGTCTGCCGCACATCTTTGTCTGGGTGCTTCACAGCCATCAAAAGGCCATTCAAGGCTCGAGCTCCCACCAATTCAAAGGGCTCGATCAATCCTTCGGTGTAGATTGGTTCGGCATGAGCAGATCGCTGCTTGACCCGATGGAGCCGGCAGAGCGCAACGACGGCCGCGTCAGTCAATTCATCTGGTCCAGCGGCTGCCGCCTCCGCCAGAGGCATCGCAACCTTCATGTCATCAATCTCGGCCAGGACATGGGCCGCCCGGATGCGTGACTCGACAGTCTGACCCGACTTGAGGATGGTGAGGACGGCGGGAATTGCCTCGCCGCCCATAGCGATCAAGGTGCTTTCTGCGGCAGCCGACTTCGGCCCTCCAAGCATCGCGGCCTGCTTCACCGCTTGATCGTTCTGCCCTGCGGCCAACATCAGCATGGCGCAGACAAGGGATGCGTTCATATCCAGTTGGATGCTTGACGCGGCGATTCGGATACCTTCAGAGTCGGCCAAAAAATAACCGCCTGGTCTGCCCAGACGGTGGAGAGATAGATATTTGAACCGTAATCTCGGCTCTTGCTGTCCGGGATTACAAGCCGATTGGAAAGCAGGGTTCCACGAATTGAGATTGAGGGGAAAAATTGGGCACTCGGCCCCAGTTGCGGAGATTTCCTGGTTCTGCTTGGATGATGAGTCATTTTTCAAGGCGGCTCGTAGTCATTCATAAGGTGAGTCATGCAGGCACACAGCACAACTGTTTTGGACTCTGATGGCATCCTCCAGGTGAGAGATGTCCGGTTCTCTTTTGCGGGGCTTGAATACACCCTTGGCGCTTGTTTGGGCTACGCTTGGGCAGATGATGAGGGCGGCCCCAAGAACCATCTGCATCTCGTTTTGACTGAGGGAGAGTCCCATGATTTGGCGACATATCTGAGTCACCAAAATGCGTCTCAAAGAAGATTGCTGGCCAGCTTCTCGGTGGATGGGTGTTGGATATACGGACCGGGTTTGCTCGAATTTGATCGCTCCAGAAAAGCCGTGATCACAATCCGCAACTGCCTGGTTCCCCTGGCGAAAGCATCCTAGATGAACTGGAGCTTGCGCTGTCGGAGGTGATCCCGCCAATCCCATTCGGCGGCATCGCAGATTCGAATTGGCATAGGGGCCGTGATGCGCTCGGCATAGCGTACGAGTTGCTCGCGGCCTGAAGCCAGAACCGCCAGGTCGCCGAATTCATGGATGCGGCAGCAGCCCTTGCAGACGGCGCGCAGGTTGATCGGACGATTGCAGGCAGTGCCGATATGATCTACTGTGGTCGCGGGCTGGCCGCATTCAGCGCACTTGCCATCGGCCTTGGCGATGACCTTCGCGATCTCCTTTTCGCTGAGAAGACTGCGACGGAGGGGACGACCTCCCCCCAAGAGATGCCAATAGATTTGGCCGAAGGCAACCTGCCGCTCGGGGTCGTAGATTGTTCCTTCGATCAGAGCCTGGCGGAACTGGCGAATGAACCCAGCTTCCTCCCGGCACTCCGTCGAGCAATAGGGCGATCGAATCGACGGTGTGACGACACCGCAGTTGGGGCATTGCGAGGGCAGGACAACGGCGGGAGTCGCTGGATGCGAACCGCAGCAGGCGAGAAGATGCCGGAGAACGGCGCGCGCTTGATCTTCGTGGCTGGCAAGGGCGTCCGGCTGGGGGAGTTCATCCGCCAGCCGCACGATGCCGTGCAGAAGCTCGCTCACACTTCTATTTTGAACCGCACCAAATGGATTTCATCCATTCGGGCGTGGGTAGGGGGTGATCCGGTTGACAACCATCATGCGCGAAGGATCAAAAAACCAATCCTCATCGCCGACTCGCAGGTGGAGACGCCATAAGTTGAGCCCGGTTCCCGCGTCGAAGATAAGGGGCGACCCACGCTTGAAGGAGATCACCTGGGCTTCCTCACGGCGGCCAAGCTGCTGGATGAAGACTTTGCCCTCAGACAGCACGATCTCCGCCTCCAGATGCCTTCCCACATCACTCAGTTCTTTGGGATACTGCTTGGCCGAAAACAGGGCGACTGGCATGAAGAGGAGATTTGTCACAAAAGCAATCCACATGATCGGCCCTTGCTGAGGGACAAGCATGCAAAAGAGCAGCCAGGCGAGAAGGCCGAGAATCAAAACTGCCAATCCGATCTGCGATATCAGAATGTCGCGCTTGACATTGAATTTTCTTGCTTTCGACGTATAGGCAAAAACTGTTTCCTGCGCTGCTGGACAGTGCTGCAGGGCATCACGAAGCGTCCAATTCTGATTGTGCATGAGAAGGTGGAATCTCCAGCATACTTCGTGCGGGGACATGGATGACTCCTGAGTCAGTCCAAATTTTGAGAGCTGCATCGCCTTTGAGCCACGATGTGCGTTCGGGCACGACAACATCGTCATCCTTGATGACTCTCAATTGACCTTCATGATAGGCCAGTTTGTACTCTTTGGAATGAAGCAGTTTTTCGTCTTCTTTTGTGTTCAAAAACGTGATCATCACTCCCATCGCCACCGTGACGCCAAACAGACCCAAGCTGCTCAGAACGGGATCAAAGGCGAGATCCTCGGGGTAGGCAGGAGAGGATGTGACTAAGTAGAAAGGGATGACGAGAAGCAGCCCGATCAGTGCAAACCCAACAATCGACTTGACCTTGTTGGGACGTCCACGGAGAACATCAATCTCTGGATTGTGAATAAAAGTCGAATCTTCGACATTCTTGCTGATGAGTTTATCCTGCAGAGTTCTCCAGCCCCTGAAATCTCTGATCCAATCGGGTTGGGTGCTCCTCTCGTCATAATTCCAAACGTCCGAGAGATGCAAACCTCCTAAAGCGCAGATCGCGATGCCCAGTATTGCAAGGATGGATGAGGAAGTCCACTCACCCAACTGAATAAAGTGCAGCGACCATCCCAGACTCGTGCATCCTGACAGAACTCCGATCAATCCAACAGTCAAATGCTGCCATCGCGTCCAGCGCGGCTTTTCATTGTTTCTTCGATAGAACCGAATCTTTTCTCCGATGCTGTACAGCATCACCCTCTGTAGTCTTTCAATACTTGGAAACTTGAAGACTGGACTCTTGCCACCGTCGTGATAGAGAAACTGAAATCGAGAAACGATGAGAAAGCTGGAAAGAACGCGAACCTCGCTGATCTGATCCCACGGCTTTTCCCAGACCAAATCTTGATCCTTCCATATGGAGGCTACATTCTGATCAAGTTCAAAGCGCAGCTTCCGAAAACTGAGGGCATAGGCG
>JAEYWW010000347.1 GCA_023428805.1 Armatimonadota bacterium
GCGTTCTGCGTCTCCATCGCCGTTTTGAGTTCGGCGTAGGTGCGCTTGTCCTGATTCGCCTGCCGCTGCGGTTCGGTGAAGAGCATGTAGCCCAGATACACCATGCAGGCGATCAGGAGGACGTTGATGATTTTGGGTTTCCCCGGAGTCTGTGCCTTCATATCAAGTCGTTATTTCACGGAACGGGATCGTGGCCGCCGGGATGGAAGGGATGGCATCGCCCGATGCGCTTGAGCCCGAGCCATGACCCTTTGAGCAGGCCGTACTTCTCGACCGCTTCGAGTGTGTACGCCGAACAACTGGGCGTGAATCGGCAGGTGGGAGGCATCCATTTCGTCGAAACCTGATAAGCCCGGATCAACGCGATTCCAATCCTTCTGCCCATCTTCGCCAAACTTCCTCATGCAGCTTTCTCAGTTCCTCGACCAGCGGTTCGAAGTCGGCCTGGGCGCCCGAGGCGCGGACGAGGACAATCCGATCGAACTCTGCAAATCTCTTATCTTCAATCCGGCGAAGGGCTTCACGCACCCGCCGCTTTTGGGTGTTTCGGCGGGGCTTTGAACCGAGATCGCGGCTTGTGGCAATCCCGATTCGACCTGGTCCAGGCAGGGCATGGAGCCGGACATGCGCTCCCGACGCCCTGAGCCCTTCACGGAAGACCCGTTCAAATTGATCCTTGCTGAGACCGTTCAGGCGGCCAGACGATGGCGGCCGCGAGCGCGGCGGCGCTTGAGGACATTCTGACCATCGGCGTTGCGCATGCGAACGCGGAATCCATGGGTTTTGTGGCGCTTACGGTTGTTGGGTTGGAACGTTCTTTTCATTCCGGTCTCCTTTTGGGTGAATGGACGCGGATGGTACCTGAGGGCTCGAATTTCGCCCCCTGATTGGACCTATCGCACGGCGCGCGCCGCTCGGTTCCTCATATGATGGCTCAAACGCCCGAAAGGGCACCCGGTAAACTCCGCCATCCTCCCATGAACCTGAAGGACACACTCAATCTGCCGGATGCCGACTTCACAATCCCGATGAAGGCCGGACTGCCCCAGCTTGAGCCGCAGATTCAGGCGAAATGGGCCGAGATGGACGTTTATCGCGCCATCCAGGAACAACGCAAAGACGCGCCCACGTTCGTCTTCCACGACGGCCCGCCCTACACCAACGGCCCGATCCACATCGGCACCGCGCTCAACAAGATCCTCAAGGACTTTGTGGTCAAGAGCCAGACGTTGATGGGCAAGCGCGCACCCTACGTTCCCGGCTTTGACAACCACGGCCTGCCCATCGAACAGGCGGTCATGAAGAAGTTCGCTGAGAAGAAGATCACCCCGTCGGTGGTCGAACTTCGCCGCGCCTGCCGCGAACATGCGGAGCATTACATCGGAGTCCAGACCGAGCAGTTCCAGCGGCTCGGCGTCTTCGGACTCTGGGACAAGCCGTACACCTCAATGAGCTTCCCCTACGAGGCGGAACTCATCCGCATCTTCAAGAGACTGGTCGAAGGCGGCTACATCTATCGCGGGCTTCGTCCGGTTCTTTGGAGCCCGACGAGCCAGACCGCGCTCGCTGACACTGAGATTGTCTATGAGGACTACGTGAGCCGCTCCATCTACGTGCGGTTCCCGCTCAAGAACGACCCCAATGGTGTCTTTGAAGGTCTTGGCGAGGTCTACACGATCATCTGGACGACCACGCCCTGGACGATTCCCGCCAACCTCGCGGTGGCGTTCCATCCTCGCTTCGACTACGACATCGTCCGCCATGGAGCAGACCACTACGTGCTGGTTCACGAACTGGTCGAGAAGGTCATGGCCAAGAGTGGGATTGAGAATTGGGAGGTCGTGCGAACCGTCAAAGGTTCGGAGCTTGAGGGCACGGTTTTCTCGCATCCGATCTACGGACGCGATTCAGTTGGAGTGCTCGCCGAGTACGTCACGACCGAAGACGGAACAGGCGTCGTTCACACCGCTCCGGGTCACGGACGAGAAGACTTCATCACCGGTCAAAAGTACAAGCTCGACGTCCTCTGCCCGGTCAACGAGCGCGGGGTTCTGACCGCTGAGGCGGGCGAGTTTGAAGGGGTCTACTACCGCGACGCCGACACCGTTGTCGTGGATCGGCTTCGCGAGGTCGGAGCCCTGCTCCATACCGAAGACTTCCACCACAGCTACCCTCACGCCGAGCGCGACGGCAAACCCGTCATCTTCCGCGCCACCGAACAGTGGTTCATCGGCATCGACCAGCCGTTCCATCAAGACAACTCCATCACCCTGCGGCAGAAGATGCTCCAGGAGATCGACAACTGCGCCTGGGTGCCGGAGAGCGGCTACAAACGCATCCGCGCGATGGTCGAAAATCGCCCGGACTGGTGCATCAGCCGCCAGCGGCCTTGGGGCGTCGGCATCCCGGTGTTCTATGGAGCCGAATCAGGCGAACCCGTGCTGGACATCGCCGCCATTGAAGCCGTCGCCAAGCTGGTGCAGGAGAAGGGTTCTGATGCTTGGTACGAGGTCGAACCCGCCGACATCCTGCCTGCCGGATACAAGCACCCGATGACCGGAGAAACGGAGTTCCGCAAGGAAGTGGACGTCTTCGACGTGTGGTTCGACAGCGGTTCCACGGGCATCTGCGTGCTGGAAGGCAATGTCGAGCCCGAGTGGAAGGAAGAGCTTCCCGCCGATCTCTATCTCGAAGGCTCCGACCAGCATCGAGGCTGGTTCAACGTCTCGCTCATCATCACCACCGCCTGCCTCGGCCACGCCCCTTACAAGGGAGTTGTGACCCACGGATTTGTCACCGACGACAAGGGACAAAAGATGTCCAAACGGCTCGGCAACGTGGTTGATCCTGTCAAGGTGTGCGACAACTTCGGAGCTGACATTCTGCGCTACTGGTCGGCGAGCGTGGACTATGCGGATGATGTGCCGTGCTCGGACGCGCTGCTTCAAGTCGCAGGCGAGGGCTACCGCCGCATCCGCAACACACTGCGCTACCTGCTGGGGAATCTGTCGGATTTTTCCGGTGAGGACGTGGAGCTGCTGCCGCTTGATCGCTGGATTGTGGACAAGGCGAATGCGCTGGCCGCGCGGTGTTTGAACGGCTACCGTGAGTACCGCTTCAACCAGGTGCTCAGCGACATTCACAACTTCTGCGTGAACGAAGTTTCGGCTGTCTATGCGGACGCGATCAAGGACCGGATGTACTGTGATGGCAAAGACTGGCCCTCCCGCCGGAGCGCCCAGGCCGCCTGCCACCAAGTTCTCAACCTTCTCGTGAAGCTGATCGCGCCGATCCTCCTGCACACCGCCGAGGAGGTTTATGCGCGAATCCCGGGGATCAGTCGTTTGGCGTCGGTTCACATGGAGGTGTTGTCCTCCGAGTTTGAGCACGCCTCCAATGTCAGCGCACTGATTGATGAACTGCTCGATCTTCGTGCGAAAGTCTTCGCCGACATGGAGAAATGGCGGGCAGAGCACGGAGTGAAGGATTCACAGGACATCGCCTGCCAAGTCTTCGGTTCAAAGAATGCGCAAATGGCGGGCGAGCTTCTCGGCGACCAGCTCGCCATCCTGTTCAAGATGGCGGACGTTCAACTCAACACGGGCGACTACGGTGTGTCCTTTGAACTCAGCACTTTTGACAAATGCGACCGCAGCCGAGTCCGGCGTGCAGATGTGGCAGGCGTGGAGATCGGCGGTGAAACCTTCAATCTTTCCGCGCGCGACCGGAGGGC
>JAEYWW010000368.1 GCA_023428805.1 Armatimonadota bacterium
GTCCAAATTGCTCCCAGTAGCTTAACGCTCAAGGCATCCCATCGGTTGCCCACGGGCTTAGTATGAACGATCATTAGACCCGTATGGAAGGTCCGTTCATATTGTTTCGTCGGCGCATTTCGGCGCAAAATAGAGCGTGCTGGCAGGTTATTCGGGCAAACCGCTCTTTGAAAAACTCGGGGTCAAGCCGGGGATGACTGCCTTGTTCATCGAAGCTCCCGAGGAAATCGTCGAACCTTGGAGATCCGACCTGGGCTTGCAATCAGACGCCGATCCCCTCGACTTCACAATGATATTTGCGGTTGAGAAGGCCATCCTGGACTCCCATCTTCGGGCTGTCCGCCCCCGCCTGCGGTCCAACGGCATGATCTGGGCGGCATGGCCCAAGAAGGCAAGCAAGGTGCCGACAACAATAACCGAGGATGCGATCCGCGAGCTGGCCTTCCCTCTCGGTTTAGTGGACGTCAAGGTCTGCGCGGTGAGTGAAGTCTGGTCGGGGTTGAAGCTGGTCATACGGCTGACCGAACGCTGACCAGGGCATCGATCACTTGGCAGTGTGTGGAGGGCACGTTCATCCCTGAGCTTGTCATCAAGCCCTCCCGAAAATTTGTAATGCTCGTGTCTGCACCTCCCCGATCACGTGGTTCGGTGGCACTGGACAAACTCCGCGCTTCCGCAAGTTTGGCCGTCTTCTTTGGTCATGCACGGGCGATTTTCTTTGCTGACCCTTCCCAATTCCGCAGCATTGGCCCGCTTGGGCTGGCCCTGAACTTATCCACCCGATTTGCTCATGTCGCGGTCATCGTTTTCTTTGTAGTCAGTGGGTATCTGGTCGGCGGATCAACAGCCCGCTCCTGGCAAAACGGGAAATTTTCCGCAGGAGACTATGCCTTCACCCGCTTGACCAGGCTCTGGCTCGTCATGATTCCGGCCCTCACGATCGGGCTTGTGCTGGATGCTTTTGGCGCATCGCAGTTCGGATGGCATCCCATCTACCAAGGCGGAGGCAGTTGGTCGTCGATCATATTGCGACCTGTCGATTCCGCGCTGGGATGGCGGACCTATCTCGGCAATCTGGCGTTTCTGCAAACGATCCTTGTCCATCCTCAAGGCAGCAACGGGCCGCTCTGGAGCATGGCCAACGAGTTTTGGTACTACGTCCTGCTGCCGCTTGGACTTCTGGCATTGTCGAGGAGGGACCGAATCCATCACCGGCTTTTTGGCCTTGCCGGCATTGCGGCAGCCTGTGCGTTCGTGGGGCTGCCAGTTCTGACCCGGTTTCCCATCTGGCTCTGCGGTCTGGGCGCGGCGCATCTTCCCTATCGATCAATTCAGAATGCCTCTTTTTGGAGATGGGGCATCGGAATCTGTCTCGTCAGCTTCGGGCTCGGCTCCACGTTTCTGCATCGGCTTGACTATTGGCCTGTTCAGATTGGAACAGATTACATTCTGGCCGCGATGGCGGCCGGATTGATCTGGCTGCTGATGCTGGATCGTGAAGCCGACACCGACAGCAAGTTGAGCCGCGCCTCCCGCGCTTTGTCAGGCATGTCGTTCAGCCTCTACTTGCTGCATACACCCATGCTCGTGCTCCTGGCGGCGGCGTTGATTCCAGAGGGCGAACGCTGGGTGCCAACCCCGGCAAGGATCGGTCTCTGGCTGATGCTCTGCTGCGGGATCATCTTCGTGGCCTGGGGACATTCACGCCTTTTTGATTTCACCATCAAAGCGGTGCGGGAGAGGCTGCGAAGCAGCCCGTTCCTCGGCGCCAGGATTTCGCCGCGACCAATCGATTCTTGAGTCTTCGACAGAACCGCCCACTTCGGACAAGGTCATTGGAAATTCTGGTGTTGTCTCAAGTCCATGACTAGAAAGAATGAGCGGCGGCGATGTTTTCGGCACAAGACCTGCAACAATCGAAGCGTCCAAATGAGCGAGCGCATTCAGCTTCGCGTCCTCGGCCCCGTGACGCTCGAATACGGGGACAAGTCGATTCGACGCTTCCGCTCCCGCCGAGCCGCCGAGCTTCTCGCCCTGCTGGCATCGCGGCGGCCTCATCGCATCCGGCGCAAGGAGGCGGCCCAGACCATCTGGCCCGACCTGGCTTCTGAGTCCCAAATGGTGAACCTCCGCCAGTCCATCCATTACATCAGAGGAGCCATTCAAAGCCTCGGTGCACCAGTCGGTCATCTCTCAGCCGACTCAGATTTCCTGGAGCTCACCGACGACTGCTGGGTGGTCGACTTGGACGAAGCAGACACACATTCATCCTTGGAATTCGCGGAGGGCCTGGATGCGGAATGGCTGGATGAGTTTCGGCAGGAGTCTTCCTGCGACCAGCCCACGCCGACCGTGCGCCCCGCAGCTCGGCGTCAGGCGGCTCCCGTTCTTTTTGGGCGGGATGAGGAGATTCGGCATATCCTCGACCTTCTGGAACGACGCGAACCACTGGTGACGCTGACCGGCCTGGCGGGGTCGGGCAAATCGACTCTGGCACGGGGAGTTCTCCATGCCTGGTCAGAACGGGGAAATCTAGTCCAAGACTGGACCCTGCCCGATCTTCGCAGCACTTTGGAAGCGGGACGTCTGCCGGGAGCGGAGCTGATCAGCGTGGATTGCGCCGATCTCCCTGCCGCGGAATCATCTCCCGTCATCCGTCGTCTTCTCCGTGATCCGAATTCCCCCCAGGTGATCGCAACCTCACGAACTCCCATCGACCTTCCCGGGGAGCGGATTGTCGCCGTTGCCCTGCTGCCATCTTCCGTGCCCGGGGAATCTGTTCGGAACCCATCCGTCAAGATCATGGTTCATGCCTCTGGCCGCCGTTTTGGCGAAGCAGACGCGGCCGACCTCTCTGAGCTGGCCGCGCTGGCTTCTGGCCTGCCGAGCGCCCTGGTCCTCATCGGACGCAGACTGGCCGTCTTCTCCCCCCGTGAGCTTCTGGATCAGCTTGGCGCGCCGCATGATGAGAACCTGCTGCAGGATTGCGGTGAAGACATCCTACGTCAAGCTCCCGCAACCCTTCACGAAGGCCTGGCCATGCTGAGCGTGTTCACCCGCCCTTTTCGAGCCGCGATGGCCGCCAGCATGTGGCCGGGGTCAGCAGGACCAGAGGCCGTCGCCAAACTCTGCTTTCACTCCGTCCTCCTGACATCTGGCGGTGAAGAACCTCGGTTTCGCCTTGTTGAGCCTGTTCGACAGCTTCTGGAATCCCGGCTGACGGACGAGCAGCGCGACGCCTCCATGCGGCGCATGGTCCACGGCTTCCATCGCCTTTGGGGAGCATGGGGCCGGGCTGATTCGGCGACGATTCCGGCGCCTATTCGGAGAACACTCGGACCGGAAATCGCCGATGTCGAGCGTGCCGCAACTTGGGCATGGCACAACGATATGCCCGAGGCTTGGGAGTTGTCCTGGGTGGTGGTGCGCTGGCACCTCGCCGAGCACCGTCCCCTGCGCTTGATCTCGTTTCTCGCAGAGCTTGACTCCCGCAATCTCCCTGATGCTCCCAATCAGCCGCAGCAATTGCTGCGGGGGGCGGTCATGCTCGCCAACGACTTCTTTCAGGAGGCGGCAGATGCCCTCGATTCCTGGCTTGAGGTCAGTCGTGCAGACAACCTTTGGACCGCCGATGCGCTCTGCTGGAACGCCACCGCACGCTTCCGCATCAAACGTCTCCGCTATGCGGAGATGCTGTCGGAGGGAATTCTTCTCTTCGATGAACTTGGAATGCCCGAGCGGGCCGCCAGAATCGCCCTGACCGCGCACTGGAGCCTCCAGACTTATCCCCAGAAGGAGCAGACCTGCCGCCGCGCGATGTCGATGGCAACGGCCCGAGGGGATCAGCACCTCTACGCCGACGCCTGCATGGTCCTCGCCCAGACCGAACGGCTGCGCGGGCGATTCGTCGCCGCCAAAGTGCTG
The DNA here is from genome assembly GCA_023428805.1 of Armatimonadota bacterium. Taxonomy (GTDB): domain Bacteria; phylum Armatimonadota; class Fimbriimonadia; order Fimbriimonadales; family Fimbriimonadaceae; genus JAEYWW01. Next base: position 3,925 of record JAEYWW010000368.1, read on the forward strand.
GCCATCGAAGCCCTGAGCATCTACGCGGAGTTGGAGGAGCCGATTTCTGCGGCAATCTCCGAGTCGCTCGTCGGGCGAATCGATGAAGAACTGGGACAGGTCGAATCGGCCTTGAAGCAATATCAGGCGGCGATTCCTGTCTTGGAACAGGCCGAGAATGTCTTCTATCTCTGCATCGCCCTCACCTACCTCGCCGACCTGCTCACCACCCGCGGACCGGTGGAGCAGGCGATTGAGATTCATCGCCGCTGCATCCGGCTCCGCAGCCGCCCCGGCCTCGAAGACGGTCTGGCGACCAACTGGAAGGGGTTGGGGCGCGCGCAGATTGAGGCCGGACATTTCGCCGAAGCCATCCTCAGCCTCAGCCAGGCCATCGACTCCTACACAGACAATGGACACATCAACGCCCGCGCCACCGCGATGGGCTATCGGGGCATCGCCCAAATGCGAAACGGCCAGCTTGAAGAGGGCATGGAAGACGTCCGATATGCCTGGATGATCCTTTCACCCCTCACCGAAAGCCAGATCAACTGGGTCGGGCCGGACGTCGCATTGCTGATGCCCCAGCTCCAATCCATGCTCGCCGCTCCCGTCTAGGCCTTGAGCGCGGGTCCGCCCAACTCGGTATAATCGGCGGGCTCCACACGTGGGGATGTAGCTCAGCTGGGAGAGCGCTGCAATCGCACTGCAGAGGTCGTGGGTTCGAATCCCATCATCTCCACCATAGGTTCAAATCCTCCACGAATTGTCCGTCAATTGTCCGTCCCAAAACCGGAGTTTGGGCGATCTTTGGCTCACGCCCTGACATCACGCCAAACCTGTTCGGCTTTCTCCAGATCATCCACGATGCGGCTCATGCCGAGGGGAAGGTCTTCGCATGGACACGTCACGCCGAGCGCTTCTGCGACCTGCCTCGCCATGAATTCGCGAAGATGATCGAACTGCTCCGGATCCCACGGATCGCCGGCATGGAGCTCAAAGGAGTTGTTCATCGCGTCGTAGAGATCCCTGTCCCTCCTGTCTCTGCGCGTGCGGGAAGGGGAGTGGACCCGATACGCGATCCCCCCAAATTGACCCTGTGCGCTCGCCGCCGGAACCAGATCCTGCTCTCGGCGGAGCGTGTCGCACCAGAGCCGCAGGGAGCCTCCCGATGTCTTGTCCACGTCGAAGTCCCTTCCCCGGGAATCCGAGAGCCCCGCTGAAGC
>JAEYWW010000372.1 GCA_023428805.1 Armatimonadota bacterium
GTCCGAGAGCCCGACTGAAGTCGAGCGGTCCGATGCTGCCGGAGCGCTCCGCTTCAGCGGGGCTCTCGGATTTCCGCACTTCAGTGCGAACCTCCAACCTTCATCGCACTGCGGCAAGCACGCTCCGCACCCCGATCCAAGCCGCCCGCTCCGGCAGCAAGATATAATCGCCGATCATGCACGAGTCACATCGGCCTCCGCATTACTTCCAAGCAGGCGACTGCCTCATAGTGACGGGCGGAACCTGGCATCGGCAGCACATAGCCAACACGCCCCAAAAGCTAGACCTTGTGCAGTCCACCCTACTCAAACTTACTGAAAACTTTGAGTTTGAACTGCTGGCTTGGGCGGTGTTCTCGAATCACTATCACATGGTCATCCAGCATCACGGCGAGCGGAATGACGACCTCGCCCAACTGATGCGCCACCTCCACGGAACTCTGAGCCGTCAGCTCAACCAGATGGATGGAATCTCCGGCCGAAGATGCTTTTATCAATTCTGGGACACCACCATATCCGATGAGGTCTCCCTTTTTGCCCGCATGAACTATGTGATGCAGAATCCTGTGAAGCACGGACTTGCCGCCACCGCCAGCCAATATCCCTGGTGCTCAGAAAGCTGGTTTCTTGCGAAGCAGGGGTCCGCAAAATACGGCACGGTCAAGAGCTTTCCGACCGACGAAGTCAACGTCTACGATGATTTTGAACCTCTTGTCGTCCCGTCTGAAGCAAAGCATGATCCCGCCTGAGCGGGGCTTCTGCCCCCGGAGTGCTCCGCTTCAGCGGGGCTGTCGGATTTCCGCACTTCAGTGCGAACCTCCAACTTTCATCGCACTAAAGTGCGCGCGACCGAGGGCCCGACTGAAGTCGAGCGGTCCGATGCCGCCGGAGTGCTCCGCTTCAGCGGGGCTCTCGGATTCCCGCACTTCGGTGCGAACCTCCAACATTCATCGCACTGAAGTGCGATAGCCCGAGAGCCCGACTGAAGTCGAGCGGTCCGATGAAAGGAGCCCGACTGGGGTCGGGCGGTCTGGGGGCGGTATGTGTCCTTGCGGTGTCCGTGCGTTATCCGTGCGGTGTCCGTGCGTTGGACGCATGGATAGGGCGGGGATTGGGGGCGGATTCTGCTGGCAATTCCGGCATGGCGAAGGCGGGAGGATCGGCGATTGCTCGGGCAGGCATGACTTTTTCCCCAGATTCGCAGATGGCTTCTGACTGCTTCAAACGTTCCCAACCCGCAAAAAAGAAGGCGCCAGTCCTATTCTGGAAACGCAGGCAGTTCCTTCATCGTTACTCCTTTTACATCACTTCATTTGATAGTGAAAGACTCAAATGCGATTCGACAAACTCACCATCAAGGCTCAGGAGGCCATTCAGGACGCGCAGGGGCGCGCGGCTGAGCTGCAGCATTCGACCATCGAACCCGAGCACCTTTTGACGTCCCTTCTCGGACAGGAGGGAGGAGTGGCTACCGCGCTCATCGAAAAGCTGGGAATCGACGCCAACCGCGTCCAAGGCGAGGCGGAAACCGAACTGGCCAAAGCACCCAAGGTTTCGGGAGCGGCGGCGCATGGCGGAAGCATCGGGGGCCGAACGTCCACGGTCTTCAACAACGCCTTTTCGCTGGCCGACAAGATGAAGGACGAGTACGTTTCGACCGAACATCTCCTGCTGGCTTTGCTGGACGACACGGGCGCGGCGGGCAGGATTCTCAAGGGAGCGGGCGTCACGAGGGACGCGCTCAATGCCGCCATTCAGGACATCCGGGGTGGCCGCAATGTCACCGATCCGGGAGCCGAGGGGACCTATAAATCCCTCGAAAAGTACGGCATCGACCTCACGGCACGCGCCCGCCAGGGCAAGCTCGATCCGGTGATCGGGCGGGACGAGGAAATCCGCCGCGCCATCCAAGTTTTGAGCCGCCGCACCAAGAACAACCCCGTTCTGATCGGCGAACCCGGAGTCGGAAAGACGGCGGTTGTGGAGGGCCTCGCCCAGCGCATCGTCGCAGGTGACGTGCCCGAAGGATTGCGGAGCAAGTCACTCGTCGCGCTCGACATGGGCGCTCTCGTCGCAGGCGCGAAGTATCGCGGAGAGTTTGAGGAGCGGCTCAAGGCGGTGCTGGATGAGATCAAACGCGCCGAGGGCCAGATCATCCTCTTCATTGATGAACTGCACACCCTGGTCGGCGCAGGCAAGGCCGAAGGCTCTCTGGATGCGGCGAACATGCTCAAGCCCATGCTCGCCCGGGGCGAACTGCGCTGCATCGGCGCGACGACGCTCAACGAATACCGGCTCTACATCGAGAAGGACAAGGCGTTGGAGCGACGCTTCCAAACCGTTCTTGTCTCCGAACCGAGCGTGGATGAGACGATTTCAATTCTGCGCGGGTTGAAGGAACGATACGAAATCCACCACGGTGTCAAGATCAGCGATTCTGCGATCGTGGCCGCCGCAACCCTGAGCGACCGGTACATATCCGACCGCTTTCTGCCGGACAAGGCGATCGACCTGGTGGACGAAGCCGCCAGCCGCCTCAAGATCGAGATTGATTCTGTTCCGCAGGAACTCGACACGGTTCAAAGGCAGATCACTCAGCTTGAGATTGACCGAGAGGCCCTGAAGCGTGAGGATGACGAAGCCTCCAAGGAGCGATTGGCGAATGCCGAAAAGCGCCTGGCGGAGCTGAGCGAGGAAGCGGCCAGCCTGAGAGCGCGCTGGCAGACTGAAAAAGACGCCATCGAGAAGGTTCGTGATGTCAAGTCGGAAATCGAAGAGCTGAAGAACCAGCTTGCCCAAGCCGAGCGAGACTCGGACTGGGGCAAGGCGGCGGAGATTCAGCACGGCAAACTTCCGCAGCTGCAGAAGCTGCTCGAAGAGCAGACCAAATCGATCGAAGGCAAGCAGGGGCCGAACCAGATGCTCAAGGAGCAGGTGGACGCCGAGGATATCGCCGAAATCGTGAGCCGCTGGACGGGAGTTCCGGTCAGCAAGCTCATGCAGGGCGAGATGCAGAAGCTTGTTCATCTGGAAGAAAAGCTCGAAGAGCGAGTGATTGGGCAGAATGAAGCCCTGCGGCTCTTGAGTGATGCGATCCGGCGCAGCCGCTCAGGCATCGCCGACCCGAACCGCCCCATCGGCTCGTTCCTCTTCCTCGGTCCAACGGGCGTCGGCAAGACCGAGACGGCCAAGGCTTTGGCGGAGCTGCTGTTCAACGACGAGAAGGCGCTTGTTCGGATTGATATGAGCGAGTATGGGGAGAAGCACTCCGTCTCGCGCTTGATCGGGGCGCCTCCGGGATATGTCGGCTACGAAGAGGGCGGACAGCTCACCGAAGTGGTTCGCAGGCGTCCCTACTCGGTCGTCCTGCTGGACGAGATGGAGAAGGCGCATCCGGAAGTGTTCAACATCCTGCTCCAATTGCTGGACGATGGCCGCCTGACCGATGGCCAGGGACGCACGGTGGACTTCAAAAACACAGTCGTCATCATGACCAGCAACGCGGGCTCGCATCACTACGGCGATGGCCTCCTGGTCGAAGGCGAATTTGAGGAGATCAGGAAGAATGTGCTGGAAGAGCTGCGGATGATCTTCCGACCGGAATTCCTGAACCGGCTCGACGACATCGTTGTGTTCCGACCGCTCGGAGTGCCGGAGATCAAGCGGATCGTGCGCATCCAGCTCGACCAGCTCACCCATCGGCTTGCCGAGCGGCGGATCGAACTGGAATTGTCAGACGAAGCAGTGGGTTTGATCGCCCAGGAAGGCTACGATCCAGTCTACGGCGCAAGGCCGCTCAAACGAGCGATCCAGCGCGAGATCATGAACCCTCTGGCGGTGAAGCTGTTGAACGGCGACATCCGCGACGGCCAGAAAGTCATGGTCGCAGTGAGGGACGGAGCCTTCACGTTCGACTAACATCCCGCCCCGGCACAAGAAGACCCGCCCCACGAACTTCGTGGGGCGGGTTCTGTTTCACTTGACAGGCTTGCCGACCGGCAGCCAATCGTAGGTTGGCAGCTTGGTTCCATCCCGCAGGATGATTCCCGTCTCCGAAACCATTGCGGCGCGCGTTCTGTGGTCAAAGCTGGTCCGAATCGAGGCAATCTGCCATGCCGTCACGGGTTTGACTTCGCCGGGCTCGCTCCTGGCGTTGCCATTTTTGTCATGCCAGACTGCAACTCCCTTCAACTCCTTGCCCGTCAGCCAGCCATCTTGGTTGTCGTCGAGGGTGGCGAGTGCGGCGTAGCCGTCCTTGAACATCATCCACCAGGTTGATGTGCCGAAGAGCTGGCGGCCCGAGGTGATCCTGCCAGAGTTCTCGGGATCCCAAACCAGCCAGGCGGCATCGGCATTGATCCACTGCCACTCGCGCTTGACCTGATCTCCGGCAAGGTCAAACGAAGTTTGCGGCGTTTTGTTGATCAAGTCCGAAAGTGGTCTTGCCCCGTTGACCGGAAAGAGGATCGGCGTGATGGCGGCGGGACGTTCCTGACTGCGCTTGATCGCGTCTTCAATTTCCGCTCGCTCGCCCCGTTTGTAGCTGCCCGCGCCCTCCCGGTCCACCAGCCGCATGATCGCCTGGCCGTTCTCGCGGGTCAGCCATTGTGATTCGATGCCGAACATCACTGTGCCTTCATCGTCAAAATCGGTCTTCAATCCGATGGTGAACCCTTTGCGGTAGGCGAGCAGGGCGGCCTCTTTGTAGTCCATCGGAGTGTCGCGTGTCACGCCCCAGAACGCCATCGGCTCCATCTCATCCGTCCAGCGGGCGGCTTCCTCCAAGACAAAGCCCGCGCCTAGATACGCCAGTCCATTCTCTGGATCGCGGCCAATGGCCGCCTTGTAGCAACCCAAGGATTTGCGGAGATGGTCGAGGGCATCCTGGGATGGCTTGACAGTTCTGCCGCGTGTCGTGCGGACGGAGAACCATTCGGGCAAGATATTCTTATCGTACATCCCGATTTTGTCTCCGTTGCTCGTCGCATAGGCGTGGCTGTGAAGTCGGGCAAGGGTCAAGAGGGTCTGGGCATTGCCCGGTTCGGCTTTCAGCGCGGCCTCGACATTGGAGATCGCGCGGGAGATCGGGATTTCCTCCGGGCGCATCCACATGGCCGAACTCATGGATGCCGCGGCGGCCATCGCCGCGAGACTCAGGATTTTCGCGTGTTTCACACAAGATACAACGAAGCTAGCGGGCAACCGCTTCGCCGGTCTGGACCCGCCATAGGGCGGCGTAGAGGCCGTTGTTCACGGCCAGTTCGTCGTGGGTTCCAGCTTCCGACACCTGGCCTTTCTCCAGCACCCAGATGCGGTCCGCATCCCTGACCGTGGACAGCCGGTGCGCGATCACCACGACGGTGCGCCCTTGGGAGACGTGGGCCAGCGAGCGCTGAATCGCCGCCTCTGTCTCGTTATCCACTGCCGAGGTCGCCTCGTCCAGCACGAGGATCGCGGGATCACGGAGAATCGCGCGGGCGAGGGAGAGGCGCTGTCTTTGTCCCCCCGAGAGCTTCTGCCCGCGTTCCCCGACGATGGTGTCGTATCCCTGCGGCAGTTGGAGGATGAAATCGTGCGCCTCGGCGAGCTTCGCGGCCTCTTCGATCTGCTCCTGCGTCGCATCAGGCCGGCCATAGGCGATGTTCTCGCGGACTGTTCCGTGGAACAGGAAGACGTCCTGGCTCACGTACCCGATCGCGCCGCGCAAGCTGACATAGCTCAGATCGCGCACATCCGCGCCATCGAGCGTCACCCGTCCCGAACGGGCATCATAGAACCGCAGGATCAACCGGATGATCGTGGATTTGCCCGCACCGGTCGCGCCGACGATGGCATGAGTTTCACCGGAGGGGATGAGGAGGTTGATGCTGCGGATGATGTCCACTCCATCTCCATAGCCGAATGAGACATCCTCAAATCGAATCTCGCCGCGTACGGGCGCAGCAAGTGAGTTCGGGCCAGGCTGCATTTTTGGGCGCACATCGAGCAGGTCGAAGATGCGCTTGGTCGAAGCCATCGCCCGCTGATAGAGGTCCAGCGTTTCACCGAGCGAGGTGAGCGGCCAGAGCAGCCTCTGGGTCATGAACACGAGAACGGAATAGATGCCGACTTCCATCCGTCCATTGATGACCAGCCAGCCTCCCACCAGCAGCGTGAAGGTGAATCCAGACAAGATCGCCATGCGAATCAGTGGAACAAAGGCGGAGGAAAACTTGATCGCCCGCTGGTTGGCCTGCTGGTATTCCGTCGAAACCTTCTCGACCCGGGCCGCCTCTCGATCTTCGGCGGTGAACGCCTTGATGGTGGTGATTCCTCCGAGATTGGTCGCCAGCGTGGAGCTCAATTCCGCAACGGCCTCACGCACGCCCTTGTAGAGCGGCTGGAGACGACGCTGATAGCGGATTGAGCCGATGACGATGATCGGGATGGGGAGGAAGGCGAGCGCGGTCAAAGTCAGCGAACTCGAAGCAAACACCGCCCCCACCAAAACGATGTTCCAAAAGACGGTGATGATCGAATGAGAGCCTCCGTCGAGGAATCTTTCAAGCTGATTGATGTCGTCGTTGAGGATGCTGAGCAGCCCGCCGCTCGTCGTGTCCTCGAACCAGGCCACCTCAAGGCCTTGCACATGGCGATAGAGATCGGATCGCAGGTCGTGTTCGATGGTCTGAGCAAGATTCCGCCAGCCCACAGATGCCAGGTAACCAAAGAGAGACTCAAACATCCAGGCAAAGGCATTGGCGATGGTCAGGACAACCAACTGCTGCCAGCGGTCAGTGATGCCAAAAGCTGTCGCCATAAAGCTGTGCTCGCCGCGCACCACGACGTCTACAACCGCGCCGATCAGAATCTCGGGCACGACGTCCATGACCTTGCCGAAGGTGCTGGAGAGGACCGCGCCGATGACCCGTTTCCGGTACGGTCCGGCATACCGCCAGAGTCGTTTCAACCCGGCTTCGGGC
>JAEYWW010000084.1 GCA_023428805.1 Armatimonadota bacterium
GTCCGAAACCATCCGCCAGATCGCCCAGCAAGTATTTAAGTAGCGTCAACTTTATGCTTATCCGCGAAACCGGACGCGTGCCCGCAGGTATCTTATTCAGACTCAAATCGGGCGAGTGGCGAAACTGGTAGACGCGCTGGATTTAGGTTCCAGTGGAGAAATCCATCAGGGTTCGAGTCCCTGCTTGCCCACCAACTGAACTCCGCATACCCCTCCCCCGTATAATCTTCCCAGTGAAGACAGACGTTGACAGCCGCCTCGCGCGCATTGAGGGGCAGGTGCGGGGGGTGCGGAAGATGACGGGGGAAAGGGCCTACTGCACTGATGTGCTCACCCAGCTTGCGGCCATCCGCGCTGCAATCGAGCAGGTTTCGGCGATGGTCGCCTCAAACCATATCAAGCACTGCATCGCCGAACACGGGGAGGGCACCGGACATCACAAGGCCGAAGCCATGTCGAAAGATGAGTTGATGAGCGAGTTGGATATGGTGCTGAAGCGGCTGATGCGCTAGCGGTTGATCGGGCCGAGGATGCCGTCGGCCACGTAGATCGGAGCCCCAACCCGGATTGCCAGGGCCACTGCATCTGAAGGGCGGCTGTCAATCTCATGTGTTGTCCCTTCGTGGACCATGTGGATCTTCGCGTAGTAGGTTGTGCCCCAGAGATCATCGATCACGATCTTTTCGATGTCTGCTCCCAATCGCTCCAGAAGACTCGCCATCAAATCGTGGGTCATCGGGCGGTCGGGCTTGATGCCATCAAGCGGAACCGCGATGGCATGGCTCTCGGGGACCCCAATGATGATGGGAAGTTGGCGAAGGCCGTCGGTCAGGAGGACAAAACGCTGGATGTCGTCGCCGTCTTGGTGAATATAGACCCCGTCCACGCGAACTTCCACGGGCTCGCCATAGCTTTCCGGCTTCTCGGTGATTTCCGCCCCTGGGTCATAGGGAAAGAACGAAGGCGGCTTTTCGAATCCGCCCGAGGGCTCCTGAAACTCTCCCGGGCGCTCATCTGGCATACATTCAATGTACCACGGGTTCAGGGAATCGCGCCGATGCGCTCAGAACGAAAGCAGCTGCGACGCCCGCTCCATATCCTTGTCTCCCCGACCAGACAGATTGACCAGAACGCGAGACCCTTCGGCAAAGAAACCAGGACGACGCAGAAGTGCGAAGGCATGGGAACTCTCAAAAGCCGGAATCAGACCCTCAAGCTGCGAAAGCCATTGGAAGGCATCCAAAGCCTCGTCGTCTGTGACGGCTGTGTATTCGGCCCGACCGGAATCTTTGAGATGGCTGTGCTCCGCTCCGACGCCCGGATAATCAAGCCCTGCGGAGATCGAATGTGTGGGCAGCACCTGGCCGTGGATGTCCTGCATCATGTAGCTGTAGGAGCCATGCAGCACACCTGGCGTGCCGACCGTCAGCGGGGCGGCGTGTTCTCCCGTCGCCAGACCGTGCCCACCCGCTTCAACGCCGACCATTCGGACTGATTCATCTTCGACAAAGGGATGAAAGAAACCGATGGCATTCGACCCTCCGCCCACGCAGGCCACGATCGCATCCGGCAGCACTCCATGCCGATCCTGATACTGTGCTCGCGCCTCGATTCCGATCACCGATTGGAACTCCCGAACCATAAAGGGGTAGGGGTGCGGCCCGGCGGCGGTGCCGATGATGTAATGGGTGTCCGCGACATTCGTCACCCAGTCGCGCATGGCTTCGTTGAGGGCGTCTTTGAGGGTTTTGGTTCCGCTGGAAACAGGGACCACTTCGGCTCCCAGCAGCTTCATGCGGAAGACGTTCAGTTCCTGACGCGCGCAGTCTTCCTCGCCCATGTAGACCACGCACTCGAGTCCGAATTTCGCGCATACGGTGGCTGTCGCGACTCCATGCTGCCCCGCTCCCGTCTCCGCGATGATGCGTTTTTTGCCCATCCGCAGGGCGAGCAGACACTGCCCGATGGCGTTGTTGATCTTGTGCGCCCCCGTGTGGTTGAGGTCTTCCCTTTTCGCCGAAACCTGCAGGCCGCAAGATTCAGAAAGTCGTGGCAGATCAGTCAGCGGCGTCTCGCGGCCAACGTAGTCTTTGAGAAGCGCCGCAAACTCCGCCCGAAATTCCTCGGTGGCCCAAGCCGTCTCGAACTCATGTGTCAGTTCATCAAGGGCAGGCACGAGCGTCTCGGGGACGTAGCGTCCACCAAAGGCGCCGAATCGAGATGGAATTGCGGAGGGCATGGGGCTGGCTCTATTCTACGCCCGCAGCCGCCTTCGCCTTGAGGCCGACTATAATGCAGTATGGCAAGATTTGAGATAACATCAGATCAAGCTGTCAGGCTGAAAGAGATTTGCCGGTCTCATCGTGTCCGGAAGCTGACGCTTTTTGGCTCCGCAGTCGATGGCCGGTTTATCGACGAACAGAGCGATCTTGACTTTGTCGTAGACATGGATTTTTCCTCGAGTGGGGCTGGAGCGAGCAACCAATTCTATAGCCTTCTCAGCGAATTGGAAATCCTGTTTAGTCGCCCAGTTGACCTTGTCAGTCGAAATGCGATTCAAAATCCCTATTTCAAAGAGGAAATCTCCGAAACAGAAGAACTCCTGTATGCCGCGTGATTTGCTTAAACTGCTTTGGGATATCCACGCAAACGCCAGTCAAGCTGTGGGATTTGTGGGAGTTCTCTCGGCAGAAGAATTCAGAAACGACGCCCTAGTCTCAGCCGCAGTAGAAAGGAAGATTTACATTGTTGGCGATGATTCGCACGTGCAATATCCTCGCACACGGCTGCTTCTATGTTGATTCAGCCGTAATTTACGACATAGCCACCCAACACCTTCCCGAAATCATCGCTCACGTCGAGAGGGAGATGGAAGAGATGACTCGGAATCCAGAACCATGAGCGTTCCCGCCGTCACCCAGGCGGGAAAGAGAAAGGCGTGGAGAAAAGGGAGGAGCGACACCAGCGCGATGCCCACCCAAAATCCGAAGACACCTTTGAGCCGCACAACTGCCCCGAATTGAGTGGGAAGCATATGCCCGCGACGGGACATTGCAGGCGAGGTGAAGTCCATCAGCCCGAGAATTCCAACCAGGCCTGCTCCCACCAAACCAAAACCGAAATGCCCCAGGATCAGAACGAGCACAATGAGCATCGCCGCGAACATGATCCTCAGAAAAGTGTCTGCAAGGATGACTCCAAAAGATGGCCCGGGGCCGCCCCTGTTGCCAGTCTGAATCTCCTCAACCCGCCTGCTCAATGGGTCCCATAAGGGGATCGAGCACATTCCCATCAGGCTCAGAAAGATCGGCCCCGAAAGGAACCACCAAAGCACGCCCCAGAGAATTGCTCCCAGCCCGGAACCAAGCCACGTCGGACCTCCCAGCAACTCCATCCATCCGCCCATGTGCGGGACAATCAGCAGAAAGCCTCCCGCCAAAAGCAGAAGATAGACAC
>JAEYWW010000093.1 GCA_023428805.1 Armatimonadota bacterium
GGTCATTTGAGGCTGAGGCGCGGAAACGACGGGCGGCCCAACCTGGATTGGCGCGATGGGAGTCGAGGCGACCCGCCGCGCCGCGCCCGCCTTCATCGAGAATCGCAGCGACACCGCCCCTACCTGAATCAAATCCTCGGGGTTCAAGGCCGTCGGCTGCGCCAGGCGGAAGCCGTTCAGACCCACTCCAATCGGCGATCCGGGATCGACGAGGATGTAATTCGAACCCTGCCGCTCGATCACCGCCGCGAGAGCGGGAAGTTGAGGATCGACGAAGATCGGCACCTGTGCCCGCTCGTCCCGCCCGATCATCGTCTTCGCGGCGTCGAGCGGCCAGTCGCGGCCTTCGTTGCGTCCGACCTCCATCCTGAGCCACGCGACGCGGGTGACCCGATCGAAAATCGCGGTGAAAAGTCCGATCCCCAGCCCCAGCAGAGCCGCTGTGATTCCCCGTGAAACGGCCCCGATCTCCTGCTCGCCTTCCATCCCCCGCGAGAGCATGATGAAGGGGCTGACCGCGTTGCCGATCACATCAAAAGTCAATCCCGCGACCGCGCCTGCAATAGCTCCGCCCACGGCTCCCGAAATCAACCCTCGGACCGATCTCAACGTTCCTCCGATGGCCGCTCCGAGGAAGATTCCCGTCGGAACCAGCAGCACCGTTCGTGCGATCATCTGCGGGATGCTGAAGCCTGGGGTGGTGAAAATGTCCGGGCCAAAAAGCGCCCCCACCAGCCCGCCGCCCAAGCCAAACCCGATGGAGCCGCCCACCGCGCCAAAGACCAGACCCAGCGAGCCATCCCAGATCATCTGAGTCCGGCTGCCGCGCTGCCACCCCTGCCACAAGCCCGCAATGCAGCCGATCAGGCCGCACATCAGCAGCAGATAGAAGGTCTGGGCAACCAGAAAACGGGGGTCGCGGAAATCCTCGGGAAACATCGGCGCGGTGACGATCCAGCCAGCGGTTCCCGCCAGCGCACAGAGGATTGCCTTGCCGATCGCCCGCATCGTTCTCAGACCTCGTAGCGGAACCGAACCTGGCCGAAGATCACTTCATCACCGGTATTGAGCGGGGTCGGAGCGTCGATCCGACGACCATTCACCCAGGTGCCGTTGGTGCTGCCGGAATCGCTGACCGTCACCGCATCACCCTGCCTTTGGAGCACGGCGTGAGTGCGGGAGACCGACGCTTCGCCCGTCAGCGGAATCGCACGCTCGTCTTCTCTTCCGACATCCTGCACACCTTCGGGGATCAGGATCACCGAGCCATCTGCGCGGACGAGCCGGGGATTGGCCATCATCGGGGCACCGATCGGAGCGACCGGAGCCGCGCCCAAGGGAGTCGGATCAGCGTTCTCCAAAACGATCTTCTGGAGCGGTGCGGGAGTGGTGGGGACGGGAGTTCCGCTGGCGGGAGCTGGCGAGCCGCCCAGCCCGAGCTTGCTCAACTGATCTTCGGTCTCCTTGGAATTGGCTTGGAGATAGCGATAAATGCCGTATCCGATGCCCGCAAGGATGGCGAGTCCGATCAAAATTCCAATGATGTTCGCCAGCGCGTTTCGGGGCTTCTCCTGACCATCGCCAGGGCGCTCAGTTGTGGTCCCCGGAGCACTGTCGTTCTCCTGGATAAGCGTCGGGGGGGCCGTGTCCACTGCGGCGGATACGCTGATTGTCAGCTTCGGCACCGGGCCGCTGTCGGATTGCGGATCGAATGTCTGCGCCGGTGTGGTGGTCGTCCTGCCTTCAGACTTGACATCGGCTGTGATGCGGTAGGGGCCGGGGGGCAGATTGGTGAATCCGGCGATGCCGCCGGAGGCCGGATCGATGATTTCAGTACGCGTCTCCTTGCCCGCCGTCAGCTTGACGACGCCCGCCGAAACTGCGCGTCCTTCATGCTGCAGAGAAACTTCCACGCGGAACCACCTCTTGTAGGAGTCCGGCGCGGGCTTCCAAGTTCCCTTGAGGGCCTTGAGGGGGGATGTCGCAACACGCCCGGTCGCCTTGTCGTGGACACTGATCGAGTCCTTCTCCTGATCCGCGCCCTCCAGCGGGAGTTCGACGCTCTTGCCTGTGACTTCCAAAGTGTTGGTCAGCGCACCGGGTTCGCTGGTTCGATGAATCCAGACCATCCGATCGGCTTCGGTCGGAAACTCGACTTTGAGGGCACTCTGCGCGAACCCCGCCGCGCAGACCAGCAGCGCGACCGCAAGGGTCAGGCATCGGCGCATGAGAGGAGTTTAGCCCGGGCGCGGGGCAAAGCGTTCGCGACATCGGTGGCGAGATAGCCGATTTCGCCGATCTCTTCCGCGCAGATGTCTCCCGCGAGGCCGTGGAGGTGCATTCCGAGGCAGGCGGCCTCGTGCGGTGTGCATCCCTGCGAGATCAGCCCGCCGATCACTCCCGAGAGCACATCCCCCATCCCCGCGCTCGCCATGCCCGGGTTGCCCGTAGAGTTGACGACCAGCGGGCGTTCAGGAGTTGCCGCGATGCTGTAGGGGCCTTTGAGGATGACGGTTTTGCCGAATTTTCTTCTGGCTTTGTCGGCAAAACGGAATCTCTCGGCCTGAATTTCGTCGGTTGTCGACTCCATCAACCGAGCGAACTCCCCGGGGTGAGGTGTCAAAACACATTCGGAGCGCGGCGGCTGGCTGCCCCGCGCGATGAAGTTGAGCGCGTCGCCATCCAGAACCGCCGGAACAGTCGTCCAGCTCGACCACAGCCTGCCGAGGCATTCAGATTTGCCTAGCCCGGGGCCGAAAACCGCCGCCGCCCACTTTTCATTCGGCAGCACGGCGCCTGGGGAGATCACACCGTCAGACTCGGGGAGTTCGATGAATGTCGCTTCTGGAACGGCAGCGGCGACCGCTTCCAGAACGCAGGGGATGGAAGCCACCGTGACCAATCCCGCACCCACTCTAGCCGCCGCGAGCGCGGTGAGCACCGCCGCTCCGCGATACTGCCGCGATCCGGCGACAATCAAGAGTCTTCCATTGGTGCCTTTGTGTGAATCAAGCTTGCGTTGCGGCAGGATGGGGATGAGATATTCGGGAAGGTTGATGTGAGCCTGAGTTTCTTCGACATGCAGCCCAATCTCGCGGAGAACCCAATCCCCGGCGAGCAGCATCCCTTCGCTCTGGAAGAGATAAGGCTTCGCCACGCCCAACACTACAGTTTTGGTTGCCAAGACTGCATTGCCAAATACCTTTCCCGTGTCGCAATCCACTCCGCTCGGCACATCAATTGAGATCACGCGTTTGTCCGATTGGTTGATGGTGTCAATAGCGATTCGCACCTCGCCTTCGGGCGCTCTTGTCGCGCCGATGCCGAGGAGCGCATCCACCACGCAGTCCGCATCCATCAAATGGTCCGGAGATTGTCCAAACGAGCATCTGACGCCCGCCTCGCGGGCCAGCCTCATCATCCGACCGCAAAGCCCGTCAAGCTCATCTTCGGGGTAAACGGAGTAGACACAGACATCGCGCCCCGCCTGGTGAGCAAGTCGGGCGGCAACCCAGCCATCACCACCATTGCCTCCCTTCCCGCATAGAAACGCGACCTTACCGGTAAGCAGCTCTTCAAAAACCGCCTGGCCAGCATCATCCATCAACCTCGCCAGTTGATCCTGGGGAGCCTCACTCAATCCCTCGCGCATCTGGACAGTCTGGGATTCAAACTTCCGAACTTCGTCCCGCGTCGCGATCCACATGGGGTTTATCCGAACGGCGATTCGTCGATGCGGGAGAAATAGATGACCGTGACGCTGTGGGCCGGGGTAATGAACTCGCTGTAGACGCGGGAAAGAAATCCGATGACTTCATCGTGAGTCCGCAGTTCGGGGTTTTCGCGTTCGATGTCCCTAGGAGAAAGTTCGCTGATCGGCTTCACCTCAACGCGGTCGATGATGGCGGAGTAAATCTTCTGGCGGCGTCCGAAGCGGGGACCGATGGTGACCCACACGATCATCCCGTCCTGGTATTTGTCGGTTTTGTCGCCGAGGCGGATTGTTGCAGATTTTCGACCGGAACGCAGCAGCTCTTCGTAGAGCTCGGAGTAGAAATTGAGGGCGAACATGAGAGGGGTGCAGGGGCTATTCTATCCAACCGGGGAGGGTTTCCGGTCATGATCGTGCTTCTTTGGGTTCTTGGCAGCTTCACGCTGCTCTATCTTGTGACGATCACCTTGATCGCCTTTGCATCCGTCCGTCCGCTCCGCATTCCCCAATTCATCAGTCCAAGCCAGCTCGGGCTCCCTCAAGAAAGAGTCGAGATTGACTCCGAAGGGCACAATCTGCGCGGCTGGTGGGTGCGGCACCCGGACGCGGAATTGGTCGTGATCGCCCTGCATGGCTACATCAACAACCGCTGCGAACTCGCTCCCTACGCGCTTCCCTTCTTCCGCGAACGGTGCAGCAGCCTCTTCATGGACTTCCGCGCTCAGGGGCGTTCGACGGGCAAAAAATGCACCTTTGGCCACAAGGAGAGGGCCGATGTGCGGGCGATGGTCGAATACGTGAGGCGTGAACAGCCGGGGGTGCGGATCGTGCTCTTCGGTTCAAGCATGGGTGCGGCGGCGGCGGCCCTGGCGGCGGGAGACGAACCTTCCATTGCCGATGCTTTGATTCTGGACGGCGTTTACCGGAGCCTCGACGAAGCCAGCGGAGGCTGGTGGACCATGATCGGCGGGCAATGGCTGCAGATCGTGCTCACTCCGGTCGCTTGGATCGGGATGCTCTACCTCGGCTTTCGACCAAGAACGATTTCGGTCGAAAAAGCCCTCGCGAAACTTGCGGGGAAACCGATGCTGTTCCTCCAGGGCACCGACGATCCGCTGGTGCCGAGAGCATCTGCCGAGGCTAATCTGCGGGCGGCGGGAGAGTTCGCCCGGATCGCCTGGTTTGAAGGCGCAGGGCACGGGCATGGCCGCTTTCAGGACTCGATCAGATTCGAGAACGAGATTGTGGATTTTTTAAGAAACGTAAGAGATTCCGCACAAAAGGGTTGATTGACACGTCAAAACAAGCATAATAAGCAGGTTTCGATCAACATCGACGTTGCGAACCTGCGGGCTGGACAAAGCTGTCGTCGCCAAGCAACAGATTTATGTCAACCAAGACAACGCACTGGCTGATCCCCCAACTGGAACGCCTGAACCGAAGCCGACCGCAGACGATTGAGAAGCTTCTCGACTGCGCCCTGCAGGTCAACCCCGAACTCCGCAAAGAACTTGCTCTGATGGCCGCCTACTACGGCGACATCAGCATCGAAGAGTGCGCCGCCTACCTTGGAAAGCCGCGCGAAGAGGTGCGTGACGGGCTCGACACCTTCGCCGCCGAAGTCCAGGAAAAGACCGAGAGCGACGCAATCATCCACGACGGCAAGGGTGTCGCCCGGCTGAAGGAAGCCCGCGTCCCCGTCTGGGAGATCGTCCGCGCCTTCCGAAAAGTGGACTCCGTCGTGGAACTTCAGCTTGTTTTTCCCAAGCTGAGCGAAAGCGAAATCCGCGCGGCCCTCAGCTACACCGGCCGCAACCCCGACGAAATCGCCGCCCAGATCAGCGCCTACGAAGAGATCGCCTCGCGGGCGAAAGCGGCCTATCCGTATTCCTGACGGTGGTGCACCGCACGCAGCACCGTCGTCCCGGTGGAGACTCACATCAGAGTTTGCGAGTTGCAGCCCGCACCACCCTTCTCGCCCTAGCCTTGACGAGTGCTTCAAAAATCAATCAACCGCAGATGGCGCAGATCAATGCGCAGATGCCCGCAGATTATTGATCTGTGAAAATCTGCGTCCCAATCTGCGCAATCTGCGGCTATTCTGTTAAATCGAAGGGACTCG
>JAEYWW010000103.1 GCA_023428805.1 Armatimonadota bacterium
TCCTCCTCAAAGCGCTCTCCATCGCGCAGAGAGCACCAAGGTGCTCACTCCAGAGCTCGACCCAGGTCGAGCACTCCGACAGACTTGCACCACCCGGTGGCGGCTCATGTCATGGAGTGCGGCGAGGCATCGCCGCTTTCCCTTGCGGCGGAGCCGCCCTCGTCGTCAGGAGCGAAGTGAAATACGAGTGCTCAAGCTTGCGTACACGACTCAAGCGGGGATTCCAGAGAACTGCTCTCGGCGCATCAGTTCACGGTGACCAACTCGCGAAGATCGGCGTCGCCGACTTCGGTCTTTGTATCGGCCATCTCCAAGAATGCCGCGTAAAGCCGCTCGAACCGCTCTTCGGGGAAGCTGAAGCCGAGCTCGCTGAGGCGGTGCTTCAGGCCGTGGCGTCCCGATCTTGCGGTCAGAATGATCTCGCTCTTTTCCGCCCCGACCAGCTTCGGATCAATGATCTCATAGGTCGAGCGTTCCTTCAGAACGCCGTCCTGATGGATGCCGGAGCTGTGCGCGTAGGCGTTTGCGCCGACGACGGCCTTGTTGCGCTGGACGAGCATTCCGGTGTGCTGCGCGACCAGCCGCGAGATGGCGAGGAGCTTCTCCAGCTTGATCGAAGTTTCCAGGCCGAAGGCGTCCTCGCGAATTTTGAGGCTGACGGCGACTTCCTCGAGTGAAGTGTTGCCTGCTCGCTCTCCGATGCCATTGACAGTCACTTCAACTTGGCGGGCACCACCGAGGACGCCGCCCAGCGTGTTGGCGGTCGCCATGCCGAGGTCGTTGTGGCAGTGGCAGGAGAAGATCGCTTTGTCCGAATTCGGAACGTTGTTGATGATCTCCTCGAAGAGCGAGCGGTACTCCCAAGGAGTCGCGTAGCCGGTGGTGTCGGGCACATTGATCGTCGTCGCGCCTGCGGCAATCACCGCTTCGACAACACGAAAAACATAGTCTCGATCGGCGCGGCCCGAATCTTCCATGAAGTACTCGATGTTGTCGGTGTACTGACGGGCGTGCTTGACGGCCCGGACCCCGACTTCCAGCGCCTGATCCTGAGTCATGCGAAGCTTGTTGTCGAGGTGATTCTGGCTGACTCCGAGACCCGTGTGGATGCGCGGATTTTCGGCGGGTTTGAGGGCTTCTCCCGCGACATCAATATCCTTCTCACGAGCGCGTGTCAGACCGCAGATTTGAACTCCGCGAAGCTCGCGCGCCAGAGTTTGAACCGCCTCGAAGTCGCCGGGAGAACTGATCGGAAAGCCCGCTTCAATCACGTTCACACCGAGATCGACCAGAGCGTGGCCAATCTCGAGCTTCTGGTCCATATTCAGGCGCACGCCGGGGCTCTGTTCGCCGTCGCGGAGGGTGGTGTCGAAGATCAGGACCTGCTTCATAGGGAGTTGCTCCAGGGAGAAACGAATGACTTCATTATGGCAAACAAACGCTCCGGCCCAAAATCAGGAGGGCAGTGCCGTAGGTAAAATACGAATCCATATGCCCCAAGTCGACATCACGGTCACCGCGCGGGACGCACAGCAGGTCGCCCAGCCCTGGATCTGGCGGCTCTGCCGCGAGTTTGAGTTGAAGGTTTTCATCACCCGCGCCAGCGTGGACAGCGATTTCGGCTGGATTCAGCTTCGCCTCGACGGGCCGGTGGAGGAGATTCAGCGCGCCACCGCCTGGCTGATGACGACCGGCGTCCATGTGGATGCCGAGCAGCGCGCCGTCGGCGCTTCGTGAGCGGTCTCCACCCAAACCCTCCCGACGATCTGGCTGAATTCTGGGCCGAAGCCGTCGCGGAGGCGTTGGAGGCTCCCCTCGATTTTCGCCGCTCTCCGCAGGCCGAGAAGGCTGCGCCTCAGCACGAGATTGAACTGATCGACTTCCGGTCGGTCAAAGGCGAAACTCTGCATGGCTGGATCGCCTGTCCCGTTGC
The DNA here is from genome assembly GCA_023428805.1 of Armatimonadota bacterium. Taxonomy (GTDB): domain Bacteria; phylum Armatimonadota; class Fimbriimonadia; order Fimbriimonadales; family Fimbriimonadaceae; genus JAEYWW01. Next base: position 1,934 of record JAEYWW010000103.1, read on the forward strand.
CTCCCAAAAAGCTCCCGCATTTCTTTGGATTCCGCCCTATAGCCGCTGGTCGATGATGCCGAACGAGTACGGCACTCGCGAAGGCTTCACGTCGCTCAGCTTCAATTTCTTCGGTGAAACCGCCTTTCACGAGGAAACCTATTCCCCCTCGCGCGGCTATTTCGCAGAAGGCGCAGGAAGTCCGGAAACGTGGATTTTTCGCTCAATGTTCCAGAACGCGGTCATCGCCGCCCGTGTCCTGCAGGCCCAGGCTGAGGTGGATGAACAACGCATGGGGGCGATGGGAATGAGTCAGGGCGGCGGAATCGCCATCTGGCTCGGCACTTGGCTTCCTCACATCATCAAGGCAGTCTGCGCCGACATGCCGTTCCTTGGCGGGATGCCGTGGGTTTTGGATCAACCCATCCACCGCTATCCTCTCAAGGAACTCACCGACTTCATGGCGACGATCCCGATGGGCAAGGAAGTTGTGGGGCACACCGTCAGCTACTTCGACACCATGAATCAAGCGACGCATTGCGAGGTCCCCGTCCATCTCAGCCTGGGATTGAAAGACCCCGCCGTTCGTCCCGTCCAAGTGCACGCCATCCACGAGGCCCTCACGGGGCCGAAGGCCTTGGTCGAGCTCGAATGGGGCCACGATTGGCACCCCAGCATGATCGAAGCGAACGCGGCGTGGCTGCGCCGCTGGCTGTGACACAAAACCCTGGATGGGAAGCGGTCTACAGCAGGACTTCCGAACGGGATTTTTCGACCAGTTCCTTGATTGGACCTTCCGACGCCCCGCGGAATTCCTCGGGTGTTCCGAAAAAGAGCAGTTCCCCTTGATG
>JAEYWW010000141.1 GCA_023428805.1 Armatimonadota bacterium
CTCCATGAGTGAGCAGTGCATGGGCGGAGTCGTATCCTCCCGCGCTGTAGCCGAAAATTCCCACCCCCTTGCTGAGATCGAATTCTGAGTGTTTCTGCGCCGCATCTTTAATCCACAACATTCGGTCAGGAAACCCGCCATCACCAAGATTCTTATAGGAAACGCTGTGGAATTTCATGCCTCTATGTGCTGTTCCCATGGCGTCGATTTGGACAACGATAAAACCGAGTTCGGCCAGCATTTGACAGCGGTCATAGGGAGCCCAGGATTTTCTCACATATGCATCGTGAGGGCCGTTGTAGATGTATTCAACAACGGGATACTTCCTGCTCTTGTCGAAGTTTGATGGCCTGTAAATCACGCCATAGATGTCAGTCACCCCATCGCGTGCCTTTGCTGCAAACGACTCAGGCTCCTGGCCGCCGGACTTGCGCCAGGCCTCGATCTCCGCCTTCTCAAGCTCGGTGATCATCCTGCCTGTTTTCGCATCTCTCAGCACATGGATGGGAGCTTGATCGACACGTGAATAAGTGTCTGCAATCCAGCTTCCATCGGGAGAAACTGAGATTTGATGATGGGCAATTTCGGGAGTGAGGAGCACTGGCTCAGCGTCTTTGGTCAGATCAAGCCGGTAGGAATGAATGAAGTAGGGATCACGCCCCGGCTCCCTGCCGTTGGCTGAGAAGATGAGAAAATCATCGGCGATGTAATCGACCGATCTGACAACCCAACTTCCCTTCGTGAGCTGTCGGATCACCGATCCATCTTTGGCATTGATCAGATAGAGATGGCGATATCCATCTCGCTCGCTGGCCCAGATAATTTTGTCCTGCCCGATATGGGCAATGAAGCTATAACTGGGCATCAAGAAGGTTGTGGTCTTTTCATCAATAATAGTGCGCGAAGCTCCGGTTTCAGTATTGGTTTCAACGACCTTCTCATTTTGATAGCCTCTCACCAATCGCGTGTACCGCAGATATTTTCCATCATCAGACCACCAAGGTCTTACTGGAGCAAAGAGATTAAACGGATCGTCAGTTGCCTGGGTGACCTTTCCGCTCTCGATATTAATCAACAGCAGCTTATGTGTGTCCAGATCATCACCCGGAAGTTCGTAGTTTTGCTCGACAAGCTCAGGCCGAACCCCTTCCTGTGGCACAGAACGGATTCGATACATCTTCTTTCGTTCGGCGGGTGTAGTTTGGAAGACTGCAATCACTTTTGAGTTGGGCGACCAATAAAAGATGTTGTATTGCCGAGTTGCCCCACCATCAAAGGTCAACTGTTTAGAGTTCTCCGAACCATCCTGAAACAAGACAAGGTTCTCATAGACATTTCGAATTCGGTGTCTTCCATCAGGAGACAGGGAGGCCGAACGGGGCGGAGTGGGCGGCCCTGCTTCTTTCAGGACAGAGTTCTCCACGTCAAATTCCCAAGCTCGATCATAGGCGACGAAGCCGACAGTCTTCTCGCCAAGCCAACGAATCTGGCTCAACGGCAGTTTTGAGTGCTCAGACTCCAAGTTGAACTTTTGGAATTGGGCGGCGAGGGCGGCATGATCGAACGCAGGCCGCTTCTCGCCCGTTCGCGCATCAACAGAGAGATACTCGCTTCGCCCGTCAAGGCTCCTGGCATAGAACAAGGTTGACGAGGATGGCCATTGGAATTCGAGTTTGGCAAGTTTGGCCAGTGCGCCTTGTTCCGGGAGCCTGCGCGCGCGCTCAAAATCCTCTGGAGTTCCTTGTCCGTAGGCGACCGATGCCAGGCTGAAGGAGAGGAGTGCGGCGAGAAGATGGGAACGCATCAACCTCGTATTCTGGTCAGTTCAACAGTTTTTTCGCAAACACTGCCATCCAAGTCGTGCAAAAACCGCTTCCTACTGGGCAAAATTCATTGGTAACAAATTCGCCATACACCACGTTGAATAAAACCGGGGCCAATGGTCCCAACTAGAGTCGCAATGCCCATCCTCATGAAGGCCGCTAATCCAATGCTCGATGCCATCCATCAGGCAACTTCCAAGTTGGCTGCGGTCGGCAACGTCAATGAAGTCCTTGAGGAAGTTCTGGCGATCTGCATTGAGGCGGTCGGCGCCCAGGGAGGAACAATCTATCTCCACGAGCCCGCCGCAAGAAAATTGCGATTTCTGCATGTCTTGCCAAAGGAGATTGCTCATAAATTGGAACGGCTGGATATTCCCGACGACTTCGGAGTCGCGGGGCAGGTCTTCCAATCGGGCAAAACCATCATCAACAGCTTCCCGTACGAAGGCGACCCGAACAGCCAGTCGATCAAGGAGAAAAGCGGGGTTGTAGTCCGCACAATGATGACCTCCCCCTTGCAGGTCAAAGGGCTGCCACCCATCGGAATCATCCAACTGGTCAACAAGCAGGGAGGGTTCACAGAAGACGACGAGGCGGTTCTTGAGACCGTTGGTTCAGTCTGCACACTTGCGGTGACCAACTCCCGCATGAGGGAGCAGTCGACGAGAGTCGCTTCCCTCGAAGGCATGGGGCGGGCGGCGCACGATCTCGCCAACAAAGCAGGCGTGCTGATGACATTCCTTCCGGACTTTGAGCGCAGCCTCAACGAGCTGCGGGGGACGCTGAGGCTGCAGGGAATCAAAGGCGAGGCAAATTTCTATATGGACATGCTGGAAGGCACATTCCGCGATGTCTTCTCACCCTACAGCGAGCGTGTTTACCGTTACGCCCGGTTGGTCAATGACCTGGCGGCCGGCAAAGAATTGAAGCCCAAGAGGAAGTTTCAATCTTTCGCGAGTGTCGTGACGGAGGCGGTCGAGTATATGGAGCCGCAAGCCAAGCGGAATTTCATCCAACTGAAGTGCGAAGCCGATTTTGACGCCCCCGAGTTTGAGTTTGATGACCTGTATGTCATCAGAATTACTGAGAATCTCGTCGGCAATGCAATCAAGGCGATGCGCGATCAGATACCGCCGACATGGATCGCAGAAAACTCGGATGACATGGATGCGGTCTTCGGCACGATTCACGTCTCGACTGAGTACAAGAATGACCACCATATCTTGAACGTAATCGACAATGGGCCGGGGCTTTCGCCTTCGACCATACGGGACATCCTTTCGGGAAGCGCCAAATCAAGCTGGGCGCAGAGCACCGGGACGGGCCTCGGCACCAAGGTGATCCTGGAACTGACCGAAGCCTTGGGGGGCACGATCTCGATCAAATCCCGCCTCGGCGAAGGCGCGACCTTTACGGTTGAATTTCCGGCGCAGGTTCCTTCCGCAGTTCGGCAATCCTGATGACCATCGCCGTTGCGTTGTCGCTCCCTCCGCCCGCCAAAGCCTGATTCACCAAAGCCCATGCCGCTGGGCCAGGTCCAGAAGATGCCAATGCCTGATGGATCGCATCATCGCCGACATGATTTGTGATGCCATCAGAGCAGATCATATACATATCGTCTTCATGCAGAGGGATCATGAACACATCTGGAACAAGCGCTTCCTCAACCTGACCAATTGCCCGCGTGATGGCGTGGCGATACTGCGACATTTCCGCATCCTCGCGGCTCATCGCTCCGCTTCGAACAGTTTCTTCCAGCCAGGTATGGTCAAGCGTGATCTGGGTCAAGGCGCCATCACGCAACTGATAGATGCGGGAGTCGCCCACATGAGCGACGACCGCCTGATCCTGGATGACCAGAAGAGCACTCAGCGTGCAGCCCATCCCGCGACGTTGGGGAATCGTTCGGGCGACATCCAAGACAAATCGGTGAGCGGCAAGAACTGCCGCCCTCGCCGCCTCAACTGCGTTTGATGCAGGGTGAGTTCGGTAAACATCAATAAAAGTCTTGACCGCAAGTTCGCTGGCGAACTGCCCGGCTGCATGACCACCCATGCCGTCGCATACAATGAAGATCATGCCCCGAGACGCCAATTCCGCATCATGGTCCGGGCTGTAGAACTCGTGCTTGTCCTCATTGTTGTCACGCACCCGCCCCATGTCAGTCTTGGCCGCGACCTCCACAACGGGCCGCACCAGCAGTTCGACCACGGGCGCGATGGTCGCGGCATCAAATTCTGCGGTGATGTCCTCAGGAAGCAAATCGCACCTCCACTTCCAGGGAACCCAGCCTCAGGCTGTCGCCCGGATGGAGTTGAGCGCGCTGCCCCTCATTCAATCTCGCCTCGTTCACAAATGTGCCGTTCGTCGAGCCGATGTCGGTGATGAAGACGCCCGACTCACTCACTTCAACTTCGCCATGGCGACCAGAAACATACGGATTCGAGATGACCAAATCATTCTCTGCGCGTCGGCCAAGGGTGTGTCTGCCTGGTCGCAGTTCGAGGATTCCACCCTCAAAAGCCAGCGTCGCAACGGGCTTGCCAATGGTCGGCTGGGCATCCATCGCCGTAGTCCTGCCTCCCAGAGCCGCCAGCGTTTTATTCGCTTCGCCGGGCATGCTGAATGTCACCTCAAAGCCACCCAAGCTGATCTTGTCTCCAGAAGTCAGGGGTCGTGACTCCCCGGCTCCCAATCTTGATCCGTTGAGGGATGTGCCATTGGTGCTGCCGATATCCTCCAAGAAGACACCCCCCGAGTCCATTTTGATCTGAGCATGACGACGGCTGATGCGCGTGTCTTCGAAACTGATATCGCCTTGCCGTCCCAGCACCTGAACCCCCATCCGCAGTTGATGCTCACGTCCAGATGCATCGAGAATGACGGGCAGTTGAACAGCGGGCGCGCCAAAGGCGTCGCCATCCAGCGACATTTCAAAGATCAGGCCGCAATCGACGCAGAAGGCAATCCCCGGAGGATTGAATGCCTTGCAGACTGGGCATTGCACCGGTTTGATCGTCTGAGTAGCGTTCAGGCTGGGCGCACCCATGATCGTCCGATTCGGGTCCATAGAGGGCGGTGCCCCCATCATGGTCCGGTTGGGATCGGTGGTGGGTGCGGCGGGCATCGCCTGAGTGCGGTGCGCGTCGTTCATGGCTCTATTGTGCCCCAGCCGGAACCTGATTACAACTCCAATCAAAGCGGGTACTCTGCCGAACCTGAATGGACCCGTTTGAAGAGGATCGCCCAGAACTGACGGGGAGCCTGATTTCCATGGAGTTCGGCCCGGGAGGCCGCATATCTCAACTGTGGGCGAGCGACCCTGCCCTGGCCGAAGAAGGAGATGAGTTCCAATTCGTCCTGCCGCCCATCACATTCGGTGAAGAGAGTGCGGAGGATTATCTGCCTGGAACAATCCTCCTGGGAGCGCGAACGGACCCGGATGGACCGTGGATGCTCTCCCGCAACACGACGGCGCAATCTCAGGGCGCCGACATCGAAGACGAAGACTTCGACCCGAGCACAGTCAGCTTCAACTATGAGTTTCCGCTTCTGGATCAGATCGAGGCGACCGGAAAGTACTTCGAGGTTCCCGGGCAAATCCCCCAGATCATCTGGGAAATTGAGCTGAGAAATCGAGGAAGAGTCAGCATTGAGATCGGAGAGCTGGGATTTCCGCTCGCGTTCAACAATCTCTACGATGGGTTTGGGTGGACCGACGATCAACTGACAAAGCTCTGGAAGAGCCGGGTCTACATCCACAAATTCATCGGGGGCGGTGCAAGCTGGCTCTTCGCCCAGCGCATGAATGCCGAAACACCCGGGCTGTTGGTTTATCCCGGCGAACAGACGGGGTGGGAGTTCACGGCCCATGTCCGAACGAGTTTGAATACTCCCTACCAATGGGAGGGAATTCCAGTTGTCTACATCTACAGCAAGGCCACGATTGAGCGTGAAGAATGGCCGAGTTGGATGAATGAGCATACGTCGCTCATTCTTGAACCGGGGGACAGCCGACGCTTTCAAATGCGGTTTGTGCCCTGCGACAGCGAGCGGCACGATGGCGTGAACCAAACTCTCGCCATCTGCGGGCGTCCGGCGATTCGTGTCTTCCCCTCCTGCGTCGCTCCGGTTGACGTTGGGATCGGAATCGAAATCAACGGCGCGACACCCGACAAGTTTTTCCTGAATCGCGATGCGCAAGTCGAGTCGGATACCGACGAGGAAAGCTCATTCTGCTTTGTCAAGCCGACAGAAACCGGCCCGCTTCACGTTGGATTTCGGGATTCGGCGGGAGTGCCCTGCTGGGTCCACCTTCTGTTCACCGATCCGATGAAGGACATGGTGCTTCGTCGGGCGGATTGGATTGCGAAGAACCAGGTTCATCACGAGCCAGGTGGAATGCTCGATAAAGCGATTGTGCTGACAAACATTGCCACGGGAGAACGCGTCACCGACCCCACGGAGTATGCGGAATCGAGCGGGATCGAGTGCTCCCTGGCCGATGCGCTGTACCTGGCGGAAAAGAACGCGCTCTATCCCGAGGTCTCACAGATCAAAATTCTTGATTCTTACATCTCGGAATTCCTCCTTGACGATGTGCAGAATCCGAGCAATCATGCCGTGGCGAGCGTTCTCTCCGAAGGTGGCATTGGGGCGTATTTTGGCCGCCCACTCGGCTACCCGCACGTCATCAACCTCTACCATTCGATGTACCGGATCGCCAGCAGCTATGGCGAAACGGCCCTCAAACCCCGGGCTTATCTCAACCGCGCCTATCTGACAGCTCTTGCAATGTTCGATCAGGGCTGGCGGCTCTACGTGCGCACGGTGGGCATTCTCGGATTCGCCAGAATCTACGATCTGCTCGATGATCTTCGCCGGGAGGCGATGCATCAGGAGGCGGAAGAACTTGAGAAATGCGTCCGCTTCAAGGCCGGAGAGCTGATGAAGCTCAAACACCCCTATGCCGGCGAGTCTGTCATGGACACCAGCGGCATGGAGGAGGTCTTCGCGGCCGCGCGGTTCATGGCGGATGACGATCACCTGGAAAGAACTGTGCGCTGCGCGTTTGCCGCACGGTCGCTCGCCCCGAGTTGGTGGTGGTACGGGGCCGACAAGCGCTCGTGGGATGGCGCGGATTCGACGCCTCTGCGGGCGCTCGTGGATCGCGGAGAGGCGTGCCTGGCGCACACAACCATTCCCAACTCCCTCATCTTTTTCGGCATGATGGACCGCGATTACTTGGCGGTGCCCGAAGCCTATATGCGGATGGCCTTCGGCGGAATGCTCGGCCCCTGGGCGTTGGTCCGCAAGGATGGGGCCGCGTCCATGTGCTACTGCCCTGACCTCAGTTCCAAGCAGGCAGGGTTCAACGTTTTCACCGGCGGGAGCGGTCTGGGCTACTATCACTATCTGCGCGGCGCGGGGGCTTATGTGCTGCCGAATCGCAATCAAGGCCTCTTCATATTCGGGTGCCACTACGAGCCGGATGAGGCCAAGCACATCGTGCGCCCGTGGGACGGAGTTGGGCGGAGGATTATTCTACGGCAGTTCGGCACGGCATTTGAGCTTGGTTTTGGCCGTTTTGTTGAACTGCGGCTTGATCTGCGCAAGCGTTGGTTCGAGGCGGATATCGAAAATCCTTCAGATAAGGAGATTCGATCCTGGATCAGGGCGTCTGGATTGTGGGGGAGCATTTTGTCGATCCAGGGCAAGAGTTTTGAAGCGGTGAATGGCGTCGTCCAGTGCCCGGTCCAGCTCCCGGCGGGCAAGACGATCACAATCAGAGGAAAGGTGGTGAGATAATGCGTAACGGAATGCCGGATTGGTGGTTGAATGCGTCGGGACTCTTCTTCGTCCTTGGGAGCATCGCATTTGTCGCGGGCGTGATCCTGATCGCCTATCTGATCTATGCCGTCATGCAGCTCCACCGTCAGGTTCTTCTGCTCACCCACAAAGTCGAGGAAATCAGCGACAGTGTGAAGTCGACCGCGAAAACCATCGAGAAAACAACCGAGGAAGTCGGAATCAGGGTTTCCGGCATCACAGGAGTCGTGGACGAGTCAGCCTCCCGTGCCTTCGGCTTGATCGAGAGGGTGGTTCCCTACCTGCTGGGAATCGGGCTGTTCTGGCGATTGAAGACGCTGATCAGCCGACGCTGACCTCATCCCTTTCTCCAGTTCCAAGCCGGCGGCAATCTTCCTCCAGCTTCTGGCTGATCCTGTCCATGGCGATCTTGCCAAGCCGCCTGCCGACAATCTGCTCCTCATCGACAACCACATCGGCCCCGGCGATATCCAGATCATCGGCGATGGAATGGTAGCGGGCCCGGGCAACGATGGGAATGTAGGGATCGGCGAGTTTGATTTGACCGACAATGATTCTCGCTGCATTGTAGTCCGGCACCGCAACGACGGCGATGGCCGCGGAGTGGACGGACGCCATTTCTAAAATTTCGGACGACGTTGCATCACCCGTCAGCGATCGATAGCCGTGCTCATCAGCCAGGCGGGACAGCTTGGGATTGAGGTCGAGCACGAGCACCGACATTCCCGAATCCCGCAGTTCTCCGCAGGCCGCCTGCCCCGCATCGCCATATCCCACAACAATGACGTGCCGTTCCATTTCTCCATGAGGATGAGCCATGCGCTCGGATTGGGCGAGTTTTTTGGTCGGAACCAGCCATATCGAAATCCTCCGGGCGATGGATGGAGCTTTTCCCGCCACCCAGGGTGTGGCGAGCAATGTAATCAGGGTGACTCCCACGAGAAGCTGGAAGACATCCTGCGAGATGATGTCGGATTGATGCGCGATCTCGGCGATGACAAAAGAGAACTCGCCAACCTGGCTGAGAGCGAGTGCCGCCGCTAGACACTCGATGATGCCTGGCTGAAAAGGACGCAGCAAGGCGAAAGTGGTGACGGTTTTGCCAATTGTCACCAGCAGCGATACTCCGAGCAGAAGCAAGGCGTGAGAAGCCATCCACTTCGGATCCGCGAGCAGGCCAATGGAGACAAAGAAAACGGTGATGAAGAGCGTCTTGAGCGGCAGGATATCCGCCCGCATCTGGTCGCTGAATTTGGTTTCCGAAAGCAGCATTCCCGCGAGGAACGCTCCTACGGCGGGCGCAAGATGGATGGCGTGGGCGGCGTAGGTCGCTCCAATCGCGGTTGTGATCGCCAGCAGGATCGGCAGCTCGCGGTTTTTGGCGATGACCTTCTCGCTGATGAGCCTCGGAAGCACGAAGCTGCTGAGTACGATCAAGCCGATGATGAGAAAAAGCGTGTTCAGCAGGGTGGACTGCAGCTTCACCGTCACGTCACCGCCTTCGGTCATGAATTCGGCGGCGAGCAGCAGAGGCATCACGGCAATGTCTTGGACCAGGAGAATCCCCAGAGCGGAGCGACCCTGGATAGAGTCGAGCTGATTGGTGTCCTTGAGGATGCGAAAGACGATGGCTGTCGACCCGAGCGACAGCACCATGCCGATCATGATCGCGGACTTGATGTCCTGCCCCAAAGCGTATGCCAGCCCGGTCGTGATCGCGACAATTCCGACAACCGAGAGTGCGCCTGCTACAAGAATCCCAGTGCCCAGCCGGATCAATCGTTTGAAGGAGAACTCTAGACCAAACGTGAAGAGCAGGAGGGCAACGCCGATTTCAGCGATGGATTTGACCGCATCATTGGAATCGACAAGCCCGAGTCCTCCTGGTCCGGCAATGACGCCGGCAACCAGACAGCCTGCAACCCAGCTTAGCCCAATGCGTTCAAAGAGGAGTCCAAAAAGGAGCGCACCGGAAAGCGCGGCAAGGACATTCAGGATCAGGCCCCAAGACTCCATCTACGAAGTATGTCTGAACTTACTCTGCCGGCACAAGCACAGGGAGCCTTTCCTCACCGATAGGGTGACCATTGGCCATCACATCGAAGCGGTAGAAACCCGGTCGTTCAAAACGGATGGAGGGCACAAAAAACTGAACAAACAGCCTCGTCGAACCACCGCTTGCATCCCTCGGCACCATCCCATTCGCATTGAAATCGAGAACGGTTCTGCCGTCTTCGTCGATCAGCCTCACCATCAAATCGAGCGGGTCATCGGCTTCGGCGGGATCGAATTCGACTTGGATGCAGAGAAAGAATGGGGGATGATCGATGGGCAGGTGTGGAACGACAATGTTCTCAAACATCCCCACCATTGTGTTGCGCCCATTCTGCTGCTGGGTCGCATACTCACAGGCCTTGCAGAGAAGCAGCCTCACAGCTTTGCCGACCGCCGGTAGCATTTTTCGAGCCTGTCCACCATCTGATCTACGCTGAACATGTCCCGCACTCTCTGGCTGGCATTCCGTCCGAGACGCTCACGCTCGTCATTCTCCTGAAGCAAATAGGCCATGCTCGCCGCGAAGGCATGAGGAGTCTGGTCAACGAGATACCCTGTCTCGCCGTGGAGAACAACCTCCTCCAAGCCTCCAACTCGGGAGGCTACGACCGCCCGTCCCCTGGCCATGGATTCCAACGCGGCCAGCGAGAACGACTCCATGCTGCTGGGGAGGATCGAGAAAGACATGGCATCGAAAAGACGCGGGACATCTGCGCGATCCCCAGTGAAGGTGACATGGCGGCTGATGCCCATGTCATGGACGCGCTGCTTGAGCAGTCCGGGAAACTCGCCCACTTCGCGGCCGACAAACATCAATTGCAGGTCCGGGTGAATGTCAAGAAGCTCAGGC
>JAEYWW010000270.1 GCA_023428805.1 Armatimonadota bacterium
ACTTATGCGATCGTCGGCTGCGTCAGATGTGTAAAAGAGACATTTTCGATTCCGCTGGACCCGACTCGGCACTTCCGGGTGGCGTTCCGCGCGACGGAGACGATCAAGGGGGAGCTGCCGGAGGACTTCCACTTCGTGGTGCGTCTAGAATACTACGACAAGGATCAGGAGCCGAGGCTGCGGGCTTGGGCAGAGAAGAAATCTCCCCTCCTGCTCTTCCTCACCGACAGCCGAGCCGCCGCCCTGCGCGGAATCGCGCCGCGGTATGCCTCCGCCACCGGCCAATGGCTCCATCTGCGCGAGCCCTACGCTCTGGTGAGTCCGCAATTCGACCAATGCGTGATCGAGCTTGACCCCGCGAACACCGAGCTCCGATCCCTCACTGCCGACTTCCGTCCCCTCGTCAAGCCCGCCGAAATCCTCGAAGCCGCCCGCTCCTCCGCCAAGAGCGAGCCCGAGACGCCGACCACGCTCCCCCTGGGAATCATCATCTGGCATGAACGGTTCAAAGGCAGCGCGGTGGACAAATACACCGCCGACAGAAACGCCATCGCCCTGACCGTCCCGGTGGATGAACGGATCGAACGCATCGGCCGCGCCTGGCTCGAATCCCCCGACCCCGCCTTCCGGGAGCAGGGCATCGAATACCTCGTCTACTTCCCCTCCCGCCGCAACGCCGTCCTCCTCCGCGAACTCACCAGCGACAAGGATCCCGGCGTAGCCAAAGCCGCCCAGATCACCCTCCACTGCTGGGGCCTCCGCAAGGAAGACATCCTGCCGCCCAAGAAATTCGGCGACGACTAGCTCAGAGTCGAAACAAGCTCCTCTACACGAGGGATGATCGCATGTTTCGATTTCCGGGTCACAACCTGCCCGCGAGTGAGGGAATCGGATTTGCCAACCGTCACACCACCCGCGATGTAGGAACGCGTGGGGATCAGAACCCCTGATTCGATCTTCGCCCCATGGTCTAGGGTCACATCGTCGCCGATCACAACATTGTCGCCGATGCTGACTCGCCGACCGATCCCGCAGACAACTCCGATCTGGGCATTGCTGCCGACTGTTGTTCCTGGTCCAATGACCGTCAGGTGACCAACAAGACTCCTGCTCCACAAGCTGATGCGGCCCACCTCGATGATTTTCTGTCCATTTCGAAAGAAGATCATGTTTGTGCCAATCGTGGCCTTATTGGAAAGATAGGCGCCCTCTCCAATCTCCAGCAACGGAAGATCACGAAGCCAGGTGTCGGGATAGACCGTGAAGTTGAGATTCCCACGGTAGCCGAAGAGGCGGAAGACAAGCTTCTTAAGCAAGGGAATAGACAGAACCAGATAGTAAATCGGACCGGAGTAGTAAACGCAGGTCCAACAGAGCCCATAGAGACGGCGATGAAAATAGCTGGGGTGGCCCGTGTCCAGTGGAAACCGACCTTCCACGATCTTCCTGCAGTGGAGTTGTGCGAGGAGTCCCGCAGTGAGAAGGAAAGCAATCGGAACCGCGCAGAACTCGATCAATGCAGTCCAAAACTGAGAACGAGTCGCCACCGCGATCAGAACTGCCGGCGCAAGGAAGATCAGAGCCAGATAGAGGCTTGCCAGAACAGAGCAGGTTCTTTTGCGCCAGACGGCAGTCTGGCCTCGAGCTAAAGAGTCCTGCATCCGAACATTGTTTCGTTGGAGCCTGCTGCGTGTCAATCCCTATAAAAGCGTAATGATGTGTGACGGGTTGTCTTCAAAACTTGCCATCATCCGGTGAAACAGAGCGAGATCAGCAAAACATTCCCTCAAAGAGAAGAATGAGCTAGGGGTTGAGGGGCAGGTTTGGCCAGCCGGCGTCGACTTTCTTTTGGATGAGGTCCACCCATTCGGTGATGTCGATCGCAACCATTTTACATTCTCCGACGCCGGATTCGTTGACGGGGCTGAAGCGAAGCATGTCGAAGAGGTGGCGTTCACGGCCGTCTTTGGTGATGAATCGGTGGGTGCAGATCATGCGAGGAGAATTTGTGGGTAATTTCTCCACCTCCGCCAGTGAGTTGGAAAGATCCTCCGGGAGAATTGTGTTGAAGATCGTGACTTCGCCATTGATCACTTCTTCCGGCGAATAACCGAACTGATGCATGACCTCGCTGCACCAAGTTTTGCGCCAGGAGGCACCATAAGTGCCGTTGCTGGCGAGGATGCCGAACCGTTCGACGATGGCCTGCAGCTTCTCCAGTTCGTCAAGCCGGTTCTGAATCTCGGTCTGTTTCGCTCGTATTTGGCCATCACCTTCGCCAGTAAGTCCTCACGGTCACGAACAGATGCGGCGAGTTTCTCGTTGGCTTCGTGAAGCTCCTCTTCAACCCTTTTTCTTTGAGCAATCTCGAATAGGAGCAAATCACGATCGGAGCGATCTTCTTCCTGGCGTGCATTGGAGGCATCAGCCATCGCCCGAGCAACGACCTCGGTCCGGCTGGAGCTGCTGAAATGAATTCTTAGCAGCTTCCAGTGAGTGGCGACGGTGCCGGGGCTGATGCCCAATTCGACCGCGATCTGCTTGTCGGTATTTCCTTCAGCCGCCAAACGCAGAACCTCAAGCAACCGCTTCGATAACCCCTTCGCCATCTCTCCAATCTCAAAGTTCGATTGTGGAGGCATCAGCGATAAATGTCAAGTTTTGACGTGCAATAGTTGCTGACTTCCGGTATGCCGAACTGCTTTTCAACGGTACGGCTCAGCAGGATACGCCTAGGATACGCCCCAGACACCAAACTCCCAACGTCATGAAAAGCCGACTCAAATTTGGGCTTTGGATTGTTTTGGCAGGGATCACTTCCGCGCTTGTGGGATGCGGAGGCTCGGGGAGTTCGGATGGAGGCGGAGGAGGAAAAGTCGGATTGACCGCGACGCCGATGACCGCCCAGATCACGCTTCCGGCAGGTAGCAAGGCGGGAGCCGTGCAGACTCTGAAAGTCTGGACCTCTGCCAGGGAGTCCTCACCGGCGACCAACGGCAAAGCCGAAATCACAATCTTCAACAATGGACCCCAGTTCACACAGGTGCTTGATGCCTCCGGTCGGCTGGTGGTCGCGGGATTCTTGGGGCAGAACGTCGATGATCTCGATGCCTCCAGCACTGCGGAGATGCTTGCCTACTTCGCAGTCGGTGGTCCGCTCCAACGCGGGCCAGGAAGCTCGGTCAAGGTGCTGCGCGGCGTGCGGAGCATGACCGGCTTCTCAACCGTGGTCAATGAAGTCACAACGTCGCTGACCACGAAGGGCTATGTGGACATGGAGTCCGCTACGCTTCAGACCGCGCTCGCCAACGTGCGCAAATCCATCACCGGCGGAAGCAAGAGCCGCGGAGTTTCTGTTTCACCAACTAAAGAAAAAAGTGGGCTCAAACTAAACGATGCGGTGGACGAGAAGGTTCAAATCACCAACACGCTGTTCCGCCGCGCTTACGCATGGCTTGAGCGGACCGGATACCAAGATGCGAACGGCAATACCGTTGCCTCCAAGCAGGCGATCACCCAATCTTGGATCACGATGCCGAACCGATTTGGCGGCGAAGTTGACGCGGCTGGCCTGATCAAAAAGCAGTATGAGTGGGAGCCTGTCTCGATGCCCGCGTTCTCCGTGCCCGCTGACATCGCGACAGTGGCGAACGAGAAGGAAGTCTATTACAAGCTCACCACGGTTGGCCCGGGCCGACTGCCGGGAGACTTCACCAAACTTGAAGGGGCGCAGGTTACAAAGTGGGAAGAAACGGTCTATTGGACGACCTTCCTCGACTTCTTCATGCCGATTTTCGCCAATCTCGTCGTGCCCCTCGACGGCCCGATGCTCGATGAACTGTCGAATTACATCCTTAGTGATGCGACTGCACAGCAGTTTGTTGCCGGATTGCGAACAGCAATGCCGCACGTGTCAACAGAAGCCGCACAGGGACGCTTCGCAAGCGCCGTTCAAGGGTTTGTCAATTCCAGCCGCACAACCGGGGAAACCGTCCCGATGGCCGCGAAGCTGGTTACTGCCTGGGGTGCCGGATTCGGTTCGGGTCTCTTCCAAGGACAAAGAGATTTGGAGAATCGAGTTGAACAGGCGAGCAACAACATTGGCATGATCGGTCTCGCTTCCGCGGTCGAGGAACTTGCACCGTTGAGCGATATTCTGGATTGCGATCAGGCAAACATCTTCGAGATCACCAGTGCTGGAGGAAACGTTTCACTCATTCCCGAAAGCACTTCGACTGGACTGACTGGCACAGTGGACATCAAGGCGGTCATCAAGAACAAGGTGCAGGGGGCGACCTACAAATATCACTGGACTGTCACGCCGAACAACAGCTACTTCCTGAACGACGTCGATGGCGGCGGCACGGACGAGAGTCCTGGCGGCATCCTGATCTCCAATCGAGATGAAGTCTTCATCGGGTCCCTGAGCTCGAATGGCGGAACAGCAACGATCAAGTGCAAAGTGGTCCGAGCAGATCAGAACAATGCAGTTGTGGGCGAGGGAACCACGCAGGTCAAGTTCGAAGAGAGCGTGACGGTGACGACGGGCACAGCAAAGGGTGTCGGACGAATTCTCTACCCACCGTCAGGAGGGATGTACGGCACACTTTCTTATGTGATTGCGGTCATTAAAGACGTGCCTGGAGTCAAAAAGTACACGTGCGAAGTCTATGCACCGGACGGAGAGCTCCTTAAATCACTGACATGGTCGAGCGGTCCCACGCAGTACTTTCCTGATGAACAACTGGGCGCACTTCGCCCTCCCGGAGAGTACTGGGTGGCTATTCAAGGTGCGAACGTAGCGAGAATCAGCTCCGAAGCGGCTGCACAAGCAACTTTGGACGACATGGTTGCCCGCGCTAATGCCTATGGCAGCACCTTGAGGGTGGTGGTCAATCAGTACAAATAAGACCGAAAGTGGCCGGACACACAC
>JAEYWW010000294.1 GCA_023428805.1 Armatimonadota bacterium
GCGTTACGCTGAGGACGACTGGGATGCCCGCGCCGGGTTGGGGCATTTTCAGCAAGCGGGCGAGCGCGCGATTTCCCCACTCCACCCGTGCTAATCCCTTCGCCTTGAGGGGTGCGAGCAGGGAGATTTGCACCCCTTCCTCCAGCCCGTCAAACTCCGCCCCCAGCAGTTCCCGATACAGTCGTCGCTCGCTCAGACCTCGGTTCTACTCCAATCAGACCCGCGCCCAAAATGCGCTTGGGTAGAATAACGGCTCTTCCGGGCGGTTAGCTCAGCGGTAGAGCACTTCGTTCACACCGAAGGGGTCACAGGTTCAAATCCTGTACCGCCCACCAACTATTTCTCTTGTGATTTGCCTGAATTCTTCCCGTACAAAAGAATATGAGGTTTAGGCGTTCCAGACAAAATTTAGTGAAGCCAGGCGCGATTCAGGGACGCCAGGCTTAATTTTGAGGGGCCATTTGCGATTTGGTGCGGCCATTTTCAATTCAGAAAAGCCAGAGCTGATTCAGGGCTTTACGAACGTGATTCAGAGCGGTTAGAGGGTCTTCAGCGTCACCAGACACAATTCAGGCTAGTCAAGTAGTCTTTCGCTCATGCTCATCGCCGCGATCGCACTGGCTCAAACCAATAGCCAGCCGGAACCCATCAACATCCTCGCCTGGAACATCTGGCGGGGTGGGAACGAGGCGATGGATGCCAAGGATCCGGGGGTGAAGGCGGGGAAGCAGGATCAGATCGTCCGGGTCATCCGCGATTCGAAGTCGGATGCAGTGGCGATGGTCGAAACCTATGGCAGCGGGCAGGTGATCGCGCATGGACTGCGCTATCACTTCCACCCGCGCGGCACCAACGTCGCGATCTTTAGCCGGTGGCCGGTGAAGAAGGATATCAGTGTCTACAAGGAGTTCAACTGCGTCGGCGCGCTGATCGAGCGGCCCGATGGGCGGCAGTTCGCGCTCTACTCGGTCTGGATTCACTATGTGGATGACATCTGGACCGATCCGGCCTCGCGCAAGGGACGAACCGCCGAAGACCTTCTCGCGAAGGACGGCGACAGCCGCAAGGTGGAAATCAAGGCGATTCTCGACGGCATCGAGGAGAAGATGAAGGAGCACCCCGGCGTCCCCCTGATCCTCGCCGGAGACTTCAACAGTAACTCGCATCTCGACTATGTGGCGGCGGCGCGGGATCAGTTCAAAGGGCTGCAAGTCGCCTGGCCCGTCACGGCGGCGGTCGAGAAAGCGGGCTTCCGTGACTCCTACCGCGAACTGAATCCAATCATCAACCGGATGGTGGATCGCACCTGGTCCCCGCGTTTTCCGGAACAGGAGCAGGATCGGATCGACTTCATCTACGCCAAGGGGCCGATCAATCCGAAGTCGTCACGCGTGATTGATCGCACGAATGGCCAATGGCCGTCGGATCATGCAGCGGTGCAGACGGTCTTCGAGTGGAGCCACTGATCATTCTTTGAGTTCGGAGATGGGGTCTGCGGGGACCTCCATCTCCTCTCGAACCTGCATGAGCAATGGGCGGACGTCGGTTTGGAACGCCTCCGTCAGCACCCGATGCGCGCCCAGAACATCGCCATGCGATTGTTTCTCCGCAAGCTGCTTCCAATCCACAATGAGCGCCTTGGCGTAGGCGGTCTGGCAGTTGAGCACACTCTGGAGCATCGCCTCAATCTTCGGCTCAATATTGTGGCTCTGATCGATCATATAGGCGACATTCTTCGCATCCTCTTCGCTCGAAACCAGCTCCGTGAAGATCACAAAAAGCTCCCACGGATTCGCGCTTCCGACGATCAAATCATCGTCCGCATAGTGGCGCGAATTGAAATGAAAGCCCCCGAGCATCCCTTCATCCAGAAGCTGCGCGACGATGTAAGCGATGTTCGTCCCCGGCGCATGGTGGCCGGTGTCCACCAGAACCTCCGCCTTGGGTCCGAGACGCTTGCAGATCGCAAAAGACGTTCCCCAGTCGGCGACATCGGTGTGATAAAAGGCGGGCTCGAAGAACTTGTACTCAAGCAGCATCCGGGAGTCGTCCGGCAGGTGCTTGTAGACTTCCTGCAGCGATTCAATCAACCATTTGCGCCGGGTCCGAATGTTGTCCTGCCCCGCGTAGTTCGTGCCATCCGCAAGCCAGACGGAGAGAATGTCGCTCTTCGTCGCCCGCATGATCTCGCAGCACTCCACCATGTGGTCAATCGCTTTCTGACGAACTGAACTGTCGTGATGACAGATGCTTCCCAGCTTGTACTCGTGCTCCTGAAAAAGATTGGGATTGATCGCGCCAATCTTGATTCCTTTGCTCTCTGCATAGCTGGACAGCGAAGACCAATCATCGGTCATATCCCACGGGATATGCAGCGCGATGCTGGGAGCGATGCCGGAAAGCTGATGCACCCTGGCCGCCGCATTGATCTTTTCATGGACATTGGTCGCGGCGTCCGGGTCCGGAAAGACCTGGAATCGCGTCCCCATGTTCCCGTAACCCCAGCTTGGAGTTTCGATGTGCTGCGCCTTGAGGGAAGTTTTGACCGCCTCAGTGTCAATCCCCGAGGATTGCAGAGAGTCAACCAGATGGTGGTAGGAATCGCGCCAGTTCATGTTCGTTTGATGAGTTGCTTGAAAGTGGAATAGGAGCTTTGAAGGCTCGACTTCTCAGGCTGATACGTTTCGAGACGCAGCGTTCGCCCAATCACTTCGCGGGCGCTTTTGAGGTCGGGAAGCTGCCCCGTGGCCATGAATTGAACCGCAAGATTCCCAAGAGCAGTAGCCTCGGTTGGGCCTGCAATGACGGGTCGGCCACAGGCATTCGCCGTGAGTTGATTGAGAAGAGTGTTTCTGCTTCCGCCTCCAAAAATGTGAATGCAGTCGATCTTCTTCGCTGATAACTTCTCAATGTTCTCGATCACCCAGGCGTATTTCAGAGCGAGGCTTTCAAAGATCATCCGCGCCACTTTTCCCGGTTCGTTTGGCGATTCCTGCCCAGATTTCTCAAGCCACTCTTGAATCCGCGAGGGCATATCACCAGGGGGAAGAAAGTCAGGATCATCGGGATCGATGAAGGATTGAGGCGAGGGCGCGGCCATGGCTTGCTGCAGGATCTCTTCGTAGCTGGCCGCGCTTCCTTGTCTGGCCCATGCTTCCCGGCATTGCTGAAGAATCCACAATCCCATCACGTTGCGGCTGAATCGGATTCCCTCCACCCCTCCTTCATTGGTGAAATTCGCGTCCAGAGTGGCTGGGCTGATGATCGGCCTGGGCGTCTCGATGCCGACAATCGACCAAGTTCCCGAACTGATCCAAGCGCAATTCTCTCCCAGGAGCGGTGCGCCTGCAACGGCGCTCGCCGTGTCGTGAGTGGCGACAACTACTGGCCTCATCGCAGTCTGCAACTCCAAAATCGTGCCCGGGTGAACAACCTCGGGAAAGATGTGTTCTGGCAGTTTCGTCTGGGTGAGCAGATCGACATCCCACCTTTTGGTGAAGGCATTCAGAAACTGGGTGGAAGTCGCGTTGGTGTATTCGCAATGATGGCCCGGATGACCGGTGAGTTCGTGCATCAGGGCATCCGGCATCATGCGAAAATGGCGCGCTCGGCTGAGGCTTTTATCGGCGGCAAGCTGATAGAGGGTGTTGAAGGGCAGAAACTGAATGCCCGTACGTTCATAGATGCGCTCTTTGCCAATCCTGGCAATCACAGAGTCCATCACGCCATTTGTGCGCGCATCGCGGTAGCAGTACGGGTCGCCCAAACGCTGCTCGGCATCGTCATAGAGGACATAATCGACCGCCCAGGTGTCAACTCCGAACGTCGAGGCATCAGCGGCAAGGCGGAGACATTCTCGACAATCTTGTACAAGCCGCTCATAATCCCATCGCAGAGACCCGTCAATCTCCTTCGGTCCATTCGGAAATCGGTGCACCTCCCGCGTTTCAAGTTTGCCCGCGTCCAGCCATCCAGCCACAGCACGTCCACTTTCCGCGCCAATATCAATCGCCAACGCTGAGTTAACCATAAGGATGAACCCAAACCTCCTTTGGTCCATGAACGCCCTTCACGAGAACTCCTTCAATGTCGGCGGTGCGGCTGGGGCCTGTGATCAACGCGCAATTTCGGTCTGGCAAGTTCTCGATCGCTTCGGCGAGGGTGCCCACGATTCTGTCGCGGGGAACGAGGATGAGATTGATGGGTGGAATCAAGCTTGACAATCTCTCCCGCCCATTCCCCGAACAAACCAGAACGGAACCCATCTCCGCAACTGCCAGTTCCGCGACGCAAACTCCAAGCTGCGCATCCCAGATGGATGCGGCCGTGGACTCTTCTCCGAGCAGAGCTGACGCGGCCTCCTCCACCCAAACGGAGTCGGTGGGAAGGCTGATTTCAGCCACAACTCTGCCCCCAAGTGCCTCCAGCTTGCTCTGAAAATGCACCCAGAGACCTGAATTGAGGGCAGGAGTGCGAACGCCCTCACGCTGCAGGCTCCCTCCTGCCTCCGGGATGGCTGAAAGGATCGCGTCACGAGCGGTCACGCCACCACCTCCGAAAGTTTTTTTCCTGCCGTTTCGGCGCTCCCCGAAACTCCTCCCAATTTTTCTTGAGAGGATGAGGCAGCGAGGCGGCCATCGGCAGCATCGTCAAACCAAGCCGCCATGCTCTCGGATGATTTGCACCGAATCGATATTGCTTCCACGGCAGCTTGCTGGAGTCCTCCTGTTCGTGCCGCAGTTCGAGCAGCATCTTTGGGATCGGAATTTTGACCGGGCAGACTTCCTGGCACGCTCCGCAGAGCGTGGATGCCTTGGCCAAATCCAAGTATTCCTTGTTCATCGCCGGGACCAAGACCGCCCCGACCGGACCCGGATAGACATGACCGTAAGCATGACCGGAAGCCTGGCGGTAAACCGGGCAAACATTCAGGCAAGCTCCGCAGCGGATGCAGCGGAGAATGTCGCGATAGGGTCCATTCAAAACTTTCGTTCTTCCGTTGTCAAGAAGAACGACATGAACTGCTTCCGGCCCATCAAGCTCATCCGGCTGACGGGGACCCTGGATGAAATGGACATAGGAAGTGATGCGCTGCCCGGTTGCGCTGGCCGCCAAAAGAGGCAGGAATATCGCCAAATCAGACTCCTCGGGCAGGAGCTTTTCGATCCCCATCAATGCGATATGCACTCGGGGAA
>JAEYWW010000344.1 GCA_023428805.1 Armatimonadota bacterium
ACAAAGAGCTGCGACAGCGGCGACACAGAAAAGAGCAGAAGATCAAGGAACTGATCAAGATCGCCATTGAAGAGGCGAAGGGCAAGAAGGGCGAAGCCAAGGCCAAGAAGACCACGGCCAAGCCGAAGGCCGCCGCTGCTGAAGAAAAGCCCAAGAAGGCCCCGGCCCGCAAGAAGAAAGAAGAAGCTCCTGCGGAAGAAGCCTGAGCGACCAACAACCCTATTTTCGCATTGATCCGGCAGGAGCGCAACTCACCATGCGCTCCTGCCGGTAATCTTTTTGGACGAGGGCATGACGCAGGCAGCGGTTGATCCGGCGTCGAAGCCCGCAAAGGCATCGCGCCTTGAGGCTTTGGCGGAACATCTTCGGGATCGCAGCGCGGAGGCGCATGATCCCGAAGTTCTGGCGCGTCAGTTTGAACTTGATCCCGGATTTGTTTCCGATGTGATCGCCGCCCTCGTGCAGACCAGCACTGAATCGAGCGCGCCCACCATCCGCGAGTACGCGCTCCAAACTGCGGCCTGGATTCGATCCACCGCGCGGCGCACGAGCACCAAGTTTCGGATGCTGACAGCCGAGCCGGTTAAGTTCATCCTCGCCACCGGGAGCTTTTGTCTGGTGCTGCTCTGGGTGACGACGTTCATCCCCATGCTGCGTGGGCTGCTCGGTTTGGTGCCGATCCTGTTTCTCGTGTGCCTGCCGCTGCATATCATGTGCTATTTCCGGCATGGCCGAATCCGGTTTCCGATGATTGGCTCGGTGGGGTTCGGACTCGGAATGCTCCCCGTGGCCATCTATGTCACTCAGACCCAAAATGATGGGGGCGAGGCGTTCGTCAACATTGTTCTCGGTCTGGCGGTCTCGGTCTTTGCGGGTGGAATCTACGGACTGATCGGAGCAGGGGCCTCGCTTCTAGGCGGCTACTACCGCATCAAAAAGGAGGATCGGCGCGATCTCCGCATGGGACGACAAGACCTTCTCGAACGGCTGTTCAAGGTCCAGGAGAAGATCAAAGATCACGAATCATCCGGGCGCGGCATCCGACGGCGACTCGGATGGAAGGACCGGGTTCGGTCATCGCCCTATCTTCCCTTTGCGGCCGTCCTTGTCGGGGCGCTCTATGGCTTGATCCAGTATTCACTCCAGGGAGCCTGGCGGCCGATTCCTGAATCTCAGTTTGGAGCCGTCCGCAGCCTGGTGCTGACCCTTCTTGACCTCTTCGCGGCCGGTGGCCTGATCTTTCTCGGCTACCTGGCGGGACGGCCAGGTCGATCAATCCTCACCACTTTGTGCGCCTACGGCGGATTTCTAATTTTGGGGTTCCTGACTTTGCCCGCAGGCGGCGATTTGGCGAAGATGCTGAACACCCAGCAGCACATCCCTCAGCTTCTTTTTGCTCTGATCACCGGATTGATGACCGGAATTGGCGGGATGATCGAAGACCGCACGAATTCGACCAAGCGAATCCGCGAGGACGATCCTGCCGCGCTTGTCGCAGAGATGATCCGCATCCAGCGCCGCCTCAATCGCGGGAGCCGCCACACCTGCGTCATGGTGGTGGATGTGGCCCGGAGCACCGCCCTCAAGGCGCAGACGGACCAATTCGACGTCGAATACAGCTTCCGTCGGTACCATCAACTCGTGGATTCCATCGTGGTGAAGCGGGGCGGCGAGGTTGTCTCCACAGCCGGAGACGGCGCGGTTGCGGCCTTTGTGCTTCCGCAGGATGCCCTGTTGGCCGCGAAGGAAGTGCAGACAGAAATGAGCCGGTTCAACACCGACATCAACCGTCTCGCAAATCCCTTCAATCTTCGCATCGGGCTCCACTGCGGTCAAACGGACTCGGAATTGAACGAAGCACCCTTCAATGAGTTGATCGACATCGCCGCCCACGTCGAAGCGATGGCTCCGGTCGGGGGAATCGCTCTGACCCAGTCGATGGCGGAAGCACTCGAAGGAGAGCGGCTGGCAGAAACGACGGAGATTGTGGACGGACACAGCGTCTATATCGCCTTGAGCCCGGTGCTGGTCGGCTGATGGCACGCATCCTCGACCTCGGTTTGTGCGGCTACTCCGAAGCCTGGGAAATCCAGAAGCAGGTCGCGGAATCCCTGATCACCGGGGAGGGCGAGGAGACGCTCATCTTTGTGGAGCACCCGCATGTCCTGACTCTGGGTGCGAACTTCCACGAAGAGAATCTGCTGATGACCCCGAAGCAGTACGCCGAGCGCGGAATTGAAGTCATCCGCACCGACCGGGGCGGCGATGTCACCTACCACGGCCCCCGCCAGCTTGTCTTCTATCCCATCTTTGACGTCGCCCGGCACGGGCGCGACCTGCACAAGTGGATGCGGGACCTGGAGGAGACCATGATCCTGACCCTTTCCGCCTTTGGGCTCGAAGGGCGGCGGTTTGCCCCTCACACCGGCGCCTGGATTGGCGACCGCAAAGCGGCGGCGATCGGAGTGAAAATCCGCCGCTGGGTCAGCCTTCATGGAATCGCATTGAATTGCAGCAACGACCTCGGATTCTTCGACCTGATCGTCCCCTGCGGGATCGTGGGATATGGCGTGACGAGCCTGTCGAGAGAGTTGGGGCGCGAGGTGACGATTGATGAGGCGAAGCCAAAAGTGGCAGAAGCCTTCTCAAGCGTATACAATATTGACCTGTCAGTTTAGGAATCATCATGTGCGGAAACGGTCCCTGGCTTGCGGCGTGGCTGATTCTCATCTCCTCACCTCTCTGGGCGTCGATCCTGACTGCATTTGTGATCTTCACTCGTTTGATGATTCGCGAGGTTCGGTGGCAGAAACGGGGACGATGATTCCAATCATGACGCTCGCCCCGGAACGCTGGCGGGAATACCGTGCGCTGCGTCTGGAGGCTTTGAAGTCTCATCCGCAGGCCTTCTGCGCAACTTATGAGAGCCAGGCGGCCAAGCCCGACGAATGGTGGCGGGAGCGGCTGATTGACGTCCAAAGCCAAGGCTCGTGGCTTCTGTTTGCCGAGGATCAAGGCGCCTTGACCGGCATGGTCGGAGCGGCCTGGGCTGGCGAGGCCATCGACATCATCTCCATGTTTGTGCGTGATTCGCACCGGGGAAAGGGAGTGGGCAGACTATTGATGCAGGCGATTTTGGAGGCCACGGAAGACGCCCGCCCCGCTCGCCATGTGCTCAGCGTCAATTCTGAACAGCGGGAGGCGGTCGCGCTCTACAAAGCCTTCCGATTTGAGATCACGCGCGAGGCCGAGTATGTTTTTGGGGACGGCCGCGCCTCCAAAGCCTACGACATGGTTCGAGAGGTTTAACCCCCACTAAAAAGTCCGGTTTGTCCCGGAGGGGCTGCCGACAAAACCCGTAGACTCACGAATACATCATGCTGGAGATCAAAAATCTTCACGCGCGAGTCGCCGAAGACGAGCGCGAAATCCTTCGCGGAATTGAACTTTCGGTCAAGCCGGGCGAAGTCCACGCGATCATGGGACCGAACGGATCGGGCAAAAGCACCCTGGCCAATGTCATCGCCGGACGCGAAACCTACGAGGTCACAGAGGGCGAACTTGTGCTCGATGGCGAAGACATGCTGGAAATGGAGCCGGACGCCCGCGCCCATGCCGGAGTCTTCATGGCCTTCCAGTATCCGGTCGAAATTCCGGGCGTGAGCAACACCTATTTCCTGCGCGCCGCCCTCAACGCCAAGCGCAAGGCTCTCGGTCTGGATGAGCTCGACAGCCTGGAATTCATGATGATGATCAAGGAGAAGATCGCCCTTCTCAGCCTGCCCAACGACCTGCTTCAGCGCAGCGTCAACGAGGGATTCTCCGGCGGCGAAAAGAAGCGCAACGAAATCTTCCAGATGGCAGTTCTTGAGCCCAAACTCTGCGTGCTGGACGAAACTGATTCGGGCCTCGACATCGACGCGCTCCAGGTGGTCGCAAACGGCGTCAACGCCCTTCGGTCACCCGAAAGATCCTTCATCGTGGTCACCCACTACCAGCGGCTTCTCAACTACATCGTGCCCGACTTTGTCCACATCCTCATGAACGGCCGCATCGTCAAGAGCGGCACCAAGGATCTGGCGCTGGAGCTCGAAGAAAAGGGCTACGGCTGGCTGGAGCAGGAGTTCGCGAAGGCCTGACCCATGAGCGCGGTGCTGACCTACCCGAGCCAGATCGGCGAGCTGATCGAAGAAGGACGACGCCTCACCGCCGAAGGGCCGGAATGGCTTCGCGCTCTCCGCGCCCGTGCGTTGGAGATCGTCGAGACAAACGGAATCCCGACGCCGAAGAACGAGGAGTGGAAGTACACGCCCCTCCGCGAGGTTGCGGAGCGAGCATGGACCGCTCCCGAGCCGGGTCCGGCCGTCTTTGATTTTGATCTTCCCTTTGTCGTCGAAGGGTCGTTGCGCGTAGTTCTGGTC
>JAEYWW010000089.1 GCA_023428805.1 Armatimonadota bacterium
GAGTACGGCTCCGTTGGGAACCCTGACCGTCGCGCCGAGATTGATCGGCTCAATTTGCGGCTCTCCCATCTCATTGATGACAACGGCTTGGCTGCCAAGGAATTTTGTTTCGGACCACTTTTCCCAAATGATCAAATAGCGGTCGGAGCTGATCTTGGCCACACGGGGATGGACCACGTTCTCGGATCGGTCCTTGAAGTTTGTCAGCCAGACGACACCCCGATTCTGCTGGGGTGTGTATCCGCCGCCAAAATCATAGAATCCGAAGAGCGGCGATGCATCCCCCTTGGTCAGGATGAGCTGTTCGGGCACCACGATGTCCTTCTGCGCCACCTGCTCAAAATTACGCCACACGAGCACCAGCCCAAGATTGCGGGCCTCGTTGTGGTGGCTCACGGCCAGATTGTTCTCGGTGCTCTTCTCCGACGAGAAAACGACAAGGTAGCCGCGGTTGGTGGCCGCAATATCGCCCAGCTCCGTGTAGGTGGCGTTGTCGTTCGACCACTTGTAGGCTTGGAGAGGTCGTCCGTCCGGGCCGTTGCGATGCGGTTCGTCAACATCGCCATGCCTGGTCTTGTATGTGTAGACTACTTTCCCCTTCTTGTCCTGTCGGGCCAGCTTGTGGAGAACGATGCCGCGCGGATAGTTGTCGCCCAGGTCGGCGGTGATGAAGTAGCCGCCATCCAGAATCGCACGGTTGGCGAAGGAGTGGCTGCAGTTCTGACCGTGGTTCTTGATCAGCTCCAACGAAGACGGGTTGAAGACGGCGGCAAAGGAGCTCTGGTGTCCATTCTGCAGAGTTCTCGAGGTCACCAGGCAGAGTCCTTGTTCCGCATAAGCCAGGCTGGAAGTCGTGTCTTCCAGGGAGCGAAAATCGAACTCCCGTTCGGCAAACCCAAGATCGTATTTGGCCACCAACTCGCCCTTCGAGTTGGCGCGGACGACTGAAGCCTTGGGGTTTTCTCCGTTTGCGTGTGTGAAGTAGTAGAAGTCTCCGTTCGGAGCCTCAATCACGTTGGAAAGCACGCCGTGACTCAAGGGAAGATAAAAGGAGTCCGCCTGCTTGCCTTCCCGGAATCGCTGCACTCGAAAGGCAGACTCTCCTCCCGCAAGGATGAGGGTGATCTCGCCATCCTTTTTCGGAAAAGCGTGGATGTCGGGCCGTGTCGCTCCGTGGAAGACCGATGGCTCCCAGAAGGGTTTTTCCTTCTTGTTCGGACCGACGCCTAAACTGAGTTTGGCAATCCTGCCGATGGGAGTGTCTGCCTCCAATGAAGTGAGTTGACTGGGATCTGCATCGCTGGACCAAACACCCGCGCTTTCCGGAGCAATGAGCAGGGTGAACGGCCTGGTTTCGGGTTTGATGACGACATTCGGGATTTCAACTGGAATGCCTGGCTTCAAACTGGCTCCTGAGAGTTTGGTCAACTCCTTCAGTTGAAAATTCTGGAGCTTGATGATGTTGTCTGCTGAGGGGGCGGTCAAATCTTCGACCAGATAGACGCGGTGCTCTTCTGCGGCGGCGGGTTTGAAGTGGATTGAGCAGGCCCACTTCACGCCTTTTTGAGAGGGCGTGAAGGTGTAGATTTCGACCGGGCTCTTCCACAAAC
This sequence comes from Armatimonadota bacterium, assembly GCA_023428805.1. Taxonomy (GTDB): domain Bacteria; phylum Armatimonadota; class Fimbriimonadia; order Fimbriimonadales; family Fimbriimonadaceae; genus JAEYWW01. The sequence continues at coordinate 1,611 of JAEYWW010000089.1, forward strand.
CTTCGCGGTCTTTTCCTGAGTGTCGGACAACCGGGATGCTGGGCTTCACCTTTGCACCGGTTTGGCGAGTGATGGCGGCCAGTCCGAGTGGACCCATGTAGCCGTCCGGCTTGTCGCGCCCGATCACGACGTAGTCCGCTCTTTTGACCTCTGCTTTTTCGAGGAAAGCGACCGGGCTCACCTTCTCGATGCCAAATGGGTCAGCGCTTTGCGCACTGAGCATCAGGGCAGGCACGAGAAATGCGATCATCTTCGCCGCAGTATAGCCACGAGTTGCGGAGTCTAGACAACCGCAAGTTCGGAGGGCGGTTCGACATTGAAGCTGTGGTGTCCAGTTTCGGTCACCGTCACTATGTTCTCGATTCTCACACCAAATCGTCCCGGAAGGTAGATTCCGGGCTCGATGCTGAAGACGTGACCCGGCGCAAGCGCCTGGGAGTTGCCTTCGACCACGTTCGGCTCTTCGTGGCCCCGCATGCCGAGGCCGTGCCCGGTGCGGTGATTGAAGAACTCACCGTATCCCGCATCGTCGATCACCTTTCTCGCCGCACGATCCAAGTCCTGGAACGTCGCGCCCGGCAGGATCGCATCCCGCGCCGCCTTCTGCGCCTGATAGACCGTGCCGTAGACCTTCCTCGCCTCATCAGACGCTTCTCCTACGGCGATGGTCCGCGTCGTGTCGGCATGGTAGCCGTCCACTGTGCAGCCGAAGTCGATCACGAGCACATCTCCGCGTTGGATGATCGTGTCGTCGGTTTCATGGTGCGGCTCGGCTCCCATCGCACCGGCGGCCACGATGCAGAAGGTGGGACGTCCACCGCATTCGCTCATGGCTTCAATCAGGATTCTGGCGGCCTGTCGCTCGGTCATTCCGGCCTTGATCTGCGGGAGGAGTTCGGCGAAGGCGGCGTCTGCGATTGCACCCGCTCGGTTGAGCGAGTCGATCTCCTGGGCATCTTTGAATTGGGTCAATTGCGTCAAAATCGGCCCGCCAGCAATAAAATTCGACTCGGGCAGACAGGCTTGGAACTCCAGGACATGCGAGGCGCGCATTTCATCGTCCAGGGCGAATCGCGCGGCGGTCACGCCCCAATCTGCGGCCAGTTCACGAACGTGCGCGAAGGAGTCTTCGCCGTCACGCCAGGCACGGACATCCTCCATGCCTGCGCGGCGGGCCTGGTTTTCGCTGAGCGCGGGGCAGATCAGCCGCGCGCGTCCATCTCGGTGGACCGCCAGCACCAGGAGCCGCTCTCCACCGCCCTCGTGCAAGCCCGCGAGGTAGCCCATCGTGATCGGGGTCGCGGCGAGAAACACATCCGCTTTCGCCGCATCAAGAGCCTTGCCGAGAGAGTGGAGTCGATTCGTCATGCCAACTATTCTGCCCCAATCTCTCGGGTCGAGGATTGATCAGAACAGAGTGCGCTCGCCCGACTCCAATTCCAGCAGCTTCTGCTTCCGCCATAATCCGCCCCCATACCCATGCAGCGCGCCGGTCGAAGCGATCACGCGGTGGCAGGGAATAATGATCGCGATGCGATTGGCGCCGTTGGCGGCGGCGACGGCACGCACGGCTTTGGGGTCTCCGATCCGCCGGGCCTGCTCGCCATAGCTCGCGGTTTGCCCATAGGGAATCTGGAGAAGCGCATTCCAAACTGTCATCTGGAAAGGCGTGCCCTGATGGTTGAGCGGGATGGTGAATTCGGTTCGTTCGCCTCGAAAATACTCCGCCATCTCCCGTTCGGTCTGGTCGAGAATGGGGTGATCTCCGGGAATGAGGGCGGCCTGGAAAGTGCGTCGGATGCGCCCGATCTGCATTTCCAGCCGCTTGGGGTCGGCGAATTCAAACAGGCAGAGTCCGCGGTCATCCGCCGCCGCCATCATCGGCCCGACCGGGGTTTCGATCCAGCGGCAGGTCAGGGTTTTGATCTGATCTGCCCGACTCGGAGGTTCACCGAGAATTTTCTCGATGGCTTCGCGGAAACCGCTGTCAGATTCGTATCCCTGGTGCATGGCAGCCTCAACCGCATCTGCGCCGCCCTTCATCTGCCGCAGCGCGAGGCCCATACGCCGGGAGCGGTGATACCCCTGAAAGGTCATTCCGTAGTTGGCCTTGAACCAGCGCCTGACCCGCTCTGGTTCAATTCCCATCTCCCGCAGATCACGGTCGCGCAGGGGCAGGTTGGGCTGATCGTCGATCCTTTGGAAAACCTGGCGAACCCAGTCGGGCGGCTTGACGCCCATATCCATCGGCCGGCAGCGAAGGCAGGGACGGTAGCCGGCTTCGAGGGACTCTTTGGTTGTGCGGAAGAACTCCACATTTTTCGCGAGCGGAGTTCTTGCGGGGCAGACTGGGCGGCAGAAGATGCGCGTGGTCTTGACCGCGATGAAATAGAGTCCATCGTAGTCGCGGTTTCGCGCGGAAAACGCCTGATAGAGCTGATCGAAGCTCGGCGCGGATGTCATGCGTTTATTCTAAGCCGCTTCAATCAAACAGTCAAGCGAAAAATCGACATGAATGTTTGGGCTACGCGGTCTGGCCGCCCTTGGCTTTCTTTGCCGCCTCCGCGCCGCCCTTCCGCTTGAACTGCCATCGCCGGAAGACAGGGACAAAGAACATATAGATGCCCGAGAGCCCAAGGATCATGAGTGAGATCGCGACGGTGGGAAGCAGATAGGCGTGTGTCCACTCCGCGAAGAAGCTCATGTCGTGAACTTTCTCCAGGAACTGGTCGTTGCGCTTGGCGACGGAGAGAACCTTGGCTTCCTTCGCATCGACTTGAACCTCGTGGAAGCCCTCCTTGCTGGTGATCTTGAAAATGCGCTTGTCGGCATGAAGCTCGAAGCGATCGAAGTCCTTCTGTGACTGAAGCTCGGGGATGCCTTGATCGAAGACCGCTTGCGCGACAACGTGCAGCGGCGCGATCTCTGTCATCGATTCGTACTGTGAGCCCTTCTTGGTGGGCGGCTGAATCCAGTCAAATTTCTTCTTCCAAGCCAGCAGCAAGCCTGTGAAGGCCATCATGACCATGAACAGCGAGGTCAGGATGCCGACCCAGCGGTGGATGGTGCGAGTATTGCGAAACATTGCCCCGTTTTACGCCTTGGCGACCTCGATCATTCCGGCAAAGACGCGAATATAGATGCGGGCCATTTTGTAGAGGTGCTCAACCTTTAGTCGCTCATCCGTTTCGTGCGCCGGCCCGTCCCCGGCCCAGCCCGTTCCGATCGCCACGCAATTCGGCACGGCGCGGGCATAGGTGCCTCCGCCCATGACTCCCGGCTCCTTGCGTTCGCCCGTCTCGCGCTCATGAGCTTCCCGAATCGCACGGACCAGCGGGTGGTCGAGGGGGAAGTAGAGCGGCGGACTGTCGCTGAAGGAGTGGATCGCCCAGTCACCGGTGAGCTTCTTCAGCTTTTTGTCGGCTCGCTCCCGCAGATCGTCGCCCTTCCAGGTGACCGGATAACGGACATTGAGTGTGCAGCGGATTCGCCCGTGCACGGTTTCGATGATTCCGAGATTGCAGGTGAGGGGGCCGCTCGGTTCGTCGGCTCCGGCGATTCCGACGCCATTGCCGCCGACGTGGCACACGTCGAACAGCTCTTCGAAGATCGATTCCTGCGACAAAGGCGTTGACTCGGCGAGGAACCGCAGAACCCGGATTGCCGCGTTGTCTCCGCCGTAGGGATAGGAGCCGTGGGCGGCCTTTCCGACTGCGGTGAGGGTCAAAACGTCACCCTCCCAGGCAAAGCTGAGGTTGCGATCCCATGACTTGGAGATCTTGTCCTCGATATGGGAGCGGGCAGAGTTGGCGACACGCACCTGAGCGGTGCAGGTGTCGATGACGATGTTGGGCCGCTGCCCTCCCATGATCGAGAGCATGGTCAGTTCGCCTTCCGGCAGGGGAACTTCGATGACAAGGTCGGCGATGCCTTTTTCCGCGTGGATGAGCGGCCAGCCTCCGTCGGGAGCGACGCCATAGGTGGGCAGCTCTTCGGTTTCCATGTACCGCTCCACGCACTTGAATCCGCTCTCCTCGTTGCAGCCGAAAACGTGCCGGACGCGAACGCCGGGATCGCCGAAGACCTGTTTGATCGCGAGGGCGGCATAGAAGGCGGCCATGGTCGGGCCCTTGTCGTCGCAGGCGCCGCGGGCGTAAACGTAGCCGTTGTCGATCTCCGCCCCGAACGGCTCATGATCCCAGCCTGGGCCGACGGGAACCACGTCCAGATGACCGAGGGACATGATCATCTTGTCTCCGGAGCCGAACTCGGCCCACCCGCAGTAGCCCTCGACATCTCGGGTGGTCATGCCGTTCTTCTGGCTGAGTTCCAGCATGAAATCGAGAGCGCGGCGGCAATCCATTCCGAAGGGCGCGTTGGGTTCGGCGTCTGCTTCGAGGCTTGGGATGCGGAGCAGAGCGCGGTAATCCTCGAGGAGGGCGTCGTGCTGGGAATCGAGCCAGCCCTGGGCCCGCAGGATCAATTCTTCCGACATAAAAGGCAGGTTACCACTGGTTCAAATGGAAGTTGTCCACACCACCCTGCAAGACGCCCGCAAAAATTCCGACAGTTTTTTTGTGGGTCCATCTCAAAAATGCGGGGTCACTGTGGAAGGACAACAGTGTAGGCGAGTTCACAGCCTGAATGGGATGGAAAAATGGCAGTGACTTCACGCATGAGTGAAACCAAACAGGGCGTCCGTCTGACGCCGACCGAGGTGCGGGTCTTGAGCTTGATCGCTCAGGGCCATAGCAGCCAGGAAGCGGCGGACAAGATGGTCGTCTCCAAGCGCACGGTGGATTTCCACCTGGCGAACGTGTATCAGAAGCTTCAGGTCAAGAACCGGGTGATGGCGCTCCGCGTCGCAAGCCGTCTTGGACTGATTCCGTTCGACCCGTTCTTCGGGCAGGGCGGTCTGGACGCGTAAGATTTCTTGGACCCTTCGAGAT
>JAEYWW010000278.1 GCA_023428805.1 Armatimonadota bacterium
ATCTTGATTCGTTCACAGGTCCAAACGGCCAGCCGTCCTTCATGCGCTGCTCGTGGGCCGGATGGGTAACATTGGTGTCGAACAGGCCCTCGTCCGTATGCTGCGGCTTCAATTTGAGACCCATCCAGTCGCGAAGGATTCGGAACCAGAGATTGGTGTGCGCGCGCTCCATCCATGAGAAGTGACCGCAGTTGTTGATCATGCAGATTTCTGCCTTGGGCAGCAGAGTGTCCTTGAGAATGTAGCCCATCGCCGCTCCGGTGGGATCTTGATGCCCCTGGATGATGAGGGCTTTCCCCTTCCACTTCGCGAGTTCCTTCCGGTGCAAGGGAGCATCTGCGCCCCAATCTCGATATCGACTGAGCATGGCGTAGGCTTGGACGTTGAACAAACCTGCGGGAGTTTTTTGGGCAAGCTCCAGTCCTTCTTCTGGCTTGAAAAAGTAGTAAGGAAGCACGGCGTAGATGCTTTTTTCCAGCTTCTGATAACGATCCAATGAATCGTCCGCCTCCATCTTCATCAACTCATCAACCACGCTCGGAGGCAGCTTGGCGGCGAGGCTCGATTCAAGCACCTGGTTGTCATACGAGTTGAACGCAGGAACGCTCGCCAGGATCAAACGATCAACGGATTCTGGATGCTTGGCGGCATAAGCCACCGCGACAATCGCTCCCCAGCTCTGGCCGAACACCGACCACTTCTCGTATTTCAACTTTCTGCGGACATCCTCCAAGTCTTCAATGGTGTTGTCGAGGGTGATGATGTCCTGCTCCTTGACCCCAGAGTCGGTGAGGCGGCTGCCGCCGGTACCCGCGTTGTCGAAGAGCAGAACCCGCGCGACATCCTGCATCTCGTATCCAAACGACCACAACGCCCGCCCGGCAAAGCCCGGCCCTCCCGGGATCGCCACAATCGGCGTTCCTTCGCCCATCGCCTCCACATGAATGCGATGGGTGGGCTTCCGCACGATGATATGCTCGGACTCGGTTTGGCTGGCGAGGGCGAGGCTGGCGGCAAAAATGGCGATCACGAACAAGATTTTGCGGAGGATGAGCCTCAAAAGTCCAGCTTTCGTCCATCATGGGGGCTGCAAGTGAGGTTTGGACCGTGTTTCAGTATCCGGATGCGTCTTTGAAGCTCTGTACAGGTGTGAAAGATCGAATCCGTCCGAGGTACAAATCCGCAGGGAAGAGGCGCATGAAGTTCGAGCAGCAGGCTAGAAGCAAGGCAGGGAGGCTTTTCTTTTTCCTGACCGTTGCAGTGCTGTTGTTGTTGATCTCCTTCTTGCTTGCGGGAAACGACACAGCAAGGGCAGTTCTGACGGCATTGTGGATTCCCTTGAGTTTTTATCTGCTTCTGCGACAGCAAAAGGGTGAGCAAGTGACAGTTGGCTCAATAGAATTCTTCCCCCGCACCATTGAAATCCATGCGTTTGAATCGATGAGAATTCTGCGTGCCGATGTCGATCATGTGCAGATTCAAAGAGAACGCTACGGATTGGAAGTGATTCGCTTTATGGATGACGAGGATCAAGTGTTGGAAACTTTCGTTCTCGATATGCGGTCACCAGTCGGAAGGGAGATCAGACGAACGATTGAGGAGGAATTCGCGCCAATCCAAATCTCGAATTATGAGCCTCGTCGGCAATTGGAGTACTTCGTCTCATGCCTGCTCATCTTTCTCGGAATTTTTGCTCTTTTGTTGCCCCTATCGCAAAGCGTTGAGCAGAATCCTGGAATCGCTGAGGTGTGCCGGGCCATCGGCTCGCTTTGGGTTGTCTGTGGCGGAATTACACTGGCATGGCTTGGAATATCAGGAAGAAAGAAACGCTCTTACGCTTGATCTTTCGAGGCAGGTTGCCCGGCCAAGAATTCACGCACAAACCCCGCCTGAATCTCCCCATCCAGCAGGAATGCGTCGTGACCGTAGGGAAGATCAATGTCATGCCACTCTGCCGGGCGCTGATGCCCGCGAGCAAGTTCCAAAAGCGTTGCGCTTTGGTGTGAAGGGTAGAGCCAGTCGCTGGTGTAGCTGGTGAAGAGATACTCTGCCTGCGAGGCAGACCAGTCGGTCCGCTCGAACCAGTCGATCGCCTTCGTCAGCACCACGTAGCTGCCCGCGTCAAACCGCTGGGTGAACTTATCTCCCTGGTAGCTCAGATAGCTTTCCACCTGATATTCGACTCCCGCCAGAAACTCCAGCCGCTCCTTCTTCTGCAAGCCCCTTCCGAACTTTGCCTGGAAGCTCGCATCGCTCAGGTAGCTCAAGTGGCCGACCATCCGGGCGACGGAGAGGCCGTGGGCGGGGATTTCGTCGAAGTCGCCGTCCTGCCAGTTCGGGTCGCGGTAGATCGCCTGCCGTCCCGCTTCGTTGAACCCAATCTGCATCGCGCTGTGGGCGTGGCAGCTCGCGGTCATCCAGCATTTGCGGACGCGTGTGGGGAAGCGGAGCGACCATTCCAGCGCCTGCATCCCGCCCATGCTCCCTCCGCAGGCCATCAAAAGCTGTTCGACGCCAAGCTGGTCAAGGACCCGGCTCTGCGCCTCCACCATGTCGCCGACGGAGATCATCGGGAACCGGGTGCCGAGCCTGCGCCCATTTTCGTCGAGGCTCCCTGGCCCGCTGGACCCCTGGCATCCCCCAAGGCAGTTTGTACCGATCACGAAGTATTTGTCGGTGTCGATCACCCGACCCGGCCCGACGATCCGGTCCCACCAGCCGATGGCGTGGCTGTCTCCGCTGAGGGCGTGGCAGACGAGGATGGCGTTGTCGCGGGCTTCGTTGAGTTCTCCCCAAGTCTCGACCGCGATCTTCGCGTTTGTGATTTCGCCGCCAGTTTCTGTCTTCAGATCGCCAATCTCAAAGATGCGCCGGGCGTCCTGCTTTGGCGCCGTACGCTCGTTTTCTTCGAAGAGGGCGGGATCAATCTGCACGGTGGGAAGGGTACCGGCGAATTTTTGGAGGGTGGGTCTAGGGACAATTTTTTTTGGAGTGCGCGATCATTCATGTCGCGCACTCCAAATTTTTTAGTTCGGTGCCGGGGTGATGGTGAAGCCCTGGGCGGTCAGTTCTTGACCGATGTGGCGGAGCTTCTTCATCGCGCGGAGTTCGATCTGGCGCACTCGCTCGCGGGTGACGTTGAGCGCGGCGCCAACCTCTTCCAAGGTGCGGGCGCGTCCGTCGTCCAAGCCGAAGCGAAGGCGGACCACGTCGCGTTCCCGTGAGGTGAGGCGTCCAAGGATGCCGTCAATCTCCTCGCGGCGGATCAGGTTCCAGGTCACGTCGGTCGGAGTCGGCATTCCGTTGGACGGAATGAAGTCTCCGATGGACGAATTGTCCTTCTCGCCAACCGGAGTTTCCAGCGACAGCGGTTCGATGGCGACGCGGAGCATCTCCTGAACGCGCTCAGTCGGCATTCCCACGCGCTCGGCGACCTCTTCGGGCGTCGGCTCGCGGTGCAGTTCCTGCTGCAGCGCGTTGGCGGTCTTCATCACCTTGTTGATGAGTTCAGCGACGTAGACCGGGATTCGCACCGTGCGGCCCTGGTTGATGATCGCGCGGGCGATGGCGCGGCGGATCCACCAGGTGGCGTAGGTCGAGAATCGGAAGCCTTTGCGCCAGTCGAACTTCTCAACCGCGCGGATCAATCCGAGGTTGCCTTCCTGGATCAGGTCCGCGAGGGGGATTCCGCGGGCGTTGTACTTCTAGGCAATGGAGACGACCAGGCGCAGGTTCGACTCGATGAGCTGCTGCTTGGCTCGGACGCCAACTTTGATGACATCCATGCGCTCGAAATCGTCGAATTCATAATCCTTGTCGAGGTTCAGAAGCTCGGCGACCTTCGACCATTTGCCCGTCTCGGCGAGATCCTTGGCCTGAACCTTTTTGGCGAGGTCTTCCTCCTGGGCAGGAGTGAGCAGGTGGGCGCGGCGGGTCTGCCGCATCCACATCTCAAGCTCTTCGCCGTCGTCGGGTGGTGGAGGTGCATCCTCCTCCTCTTCGACGGCTTCTTCGAGATCGAGAAGCTCCTCTTCGTTCGGCTCCGCCTCGTCCGCCAGCATGTGCTTGTTGGCGTCAACATAGGCGTGACGATTATGGGTGCGGACCGTGATGGCTTTTCCGCGTCTGACCTTTCCGGGGACCTGACTTTCCACAGGCATTACTCTTGATAATTTCCTTGCAAAAGCCCGAAACAGCCTGGTTGTTTGTCCAGCTTGCTGAATCGAACTCTTTGCATCATACAAAACAAAACGTTGAATCGAACGAAGTTTCTTTCGGGCGAATCAAAAAACTTCTTCGAGAACAGCATCGGGCGTGCCAATTGAGTCAGACGCCCCGAAATCCCGCTCTGCTGCAGACCGTAGTCCCAGCGTCCCTGCATCAACGAAGTTGCTTTACCTTTTGACGCAGCAGCCGGGCCAGGGCTAGGGCCGAAGTCGGGGTATTGGATCGTCCGAATGAGATTCGGATTGTCCCTCGCAGCCATGCTTCCGGCAAACCGAGGGCGGTCAGGACGTGGCTGGGCTCGGTCGAGCGGCTGGAACAGGCGGCTCCGGCGGAGATGCCGTAACTCTCCGCGTCCATCTCGATGACAAGCGTTTCGCCCTCAATTCCCGCAAAACTGAGGCTGAGGATGAAGGGAGATTGCGCGGACGCATCGTTGGTTCGGACATCGCTGAGGTTTTGGAGTTCTTCCAAAACGATCCCGCGCAATTCGTGTGCGAGAGAGTGGTCTTCCTGCTGCCTGTCCAAGGCGATCCTGGCCGCCTCGCCAAACCCGACAATGCCCGGGACATTCAATGTCCCTCCCCGCAGTCCATGCTCCTGGTCACCGCCTCGAATGAAGGGGGCCAGGGCATAGGGATCGCGGGCGAAGAGGGCTCCGACTCCCTTGGGTCCGTATATCTTGTGCGCGCTCGCGCTGGCGAAATCGCATTCGGTGGTCCAGGGGATTTTGCCCAAAGCCTGAACCGCGTCAATATGAATTCTTCCGCAGCCTGGCGGGGGTTTGAGGATCGCCCCCGTCTCGTTGTTGACCGCCATCACCGCGACCAGATCGGGATATGTGGTGGGTTGATGCAGCTCCCATCCCGCGTTCGCCATAATCTCGGCGTTTCGGGCGAGAGCAGGCTCACGCACTGCGCTATGCTCGAATGGGCTGATCGCAATGCGCTCGGCGGTGGAAAGCGCCCAGTTATTGGCCTCCGTCGCTCCACTCGTGAAGATGATCTGGGAGGGGTCGTCCGCGCGGAACAGACTCGCAACCTGCTCCCGAGCCCTCTCGACCGCCTCTTCCGCCTTCCGCCCCCAGTGATGCAGCGAATGAGCATTCCCAAAATCCTCCCGAAGCCAGGGAAGCATCGCCTCCAAGACGCGAGGATCAAGCGGGGTCGTCGCGGCATGATCGAAATAACGGTCGGCCAATGCTGTGAGTCTACTTGGAACTGCTTTCAAACGATAATCGTCATAGATATGATAATATGACAAGATCGCGCACAACCTTGATTATTGATCAAGCTCTTCTGAAACGAGCTAAATTGAGGGCGGTTGAACAAGGTTCGACACTCACTGTGGTTGTCGAGGATTGCCTTCGAGTCGGCTTGGAGATGAAGCCTCAAGTCAAGGTCACTCTGCCTACTCATGGTCGGGGAGGACTCAAAACGGGAATTGACCTTGAAGAAAAGGACGAAATTGACAGGGTTCTGGAGGAGCGATGGTTTTCCCGGATGTCAACGTCTTGATCTATGCGATGCGGGCCGATTTGCCGCATCATGAAGAAGCGTACGAGTTCCTCTCCCTGTTGCTCGCATCCAGCCGAACGGTGCTCTGGCATCCGATGCAGTTGGCAGCGGTTGTCCGAATTACCACTCATCCGAAGTTCACAAAAGAACCCTCCACCCTGGAGCAATGCGCGGAATTCCTTGATGCCTTCCTGTCCTCCTCTCAAGCAAGAAGAGCTGTTGAGAGTGATCAATTCTGGGCCAGCATGAAATCGGTTCTGGAACAAACCCAGATCACCGGATCGCGAGTGTCGGATGTTTACTGGGCGACTCTGTGTAAAGAGAACAATGCGACAATCGCAACTTTTGACCGCACCTTTCCAGCGGTCAAGGGTGTAAGAATTCTTGTGATGGGAGCAGGGCAACAATGAATAAGCGCAAGCAGGCACTTATCTGATTTGGTTGGGCTTCATCTATTTGATCGGCTCAGTGGCGTTTTTTGTTGGGAAGGATGCTGGTCCTGAGCGGGCAGGGACGATGCCATTTCAAATTATTTCTGCTCTGCTTTTTCTCGCTGCGCTCTTCTTCAGCCTGCAGGTCAAGCGGCCATGGGGACCGACAGGCGCGAACACTCCGCTCAGGGCGTCTGGCGAGTATCAGACCAAGTTCTTGGTTCTATTGGCTCTCTTTCAATTGATCTCTCTTTTCTCTATCTTCGTCATGGGTGGGTTCATGACTTCCTTGAAGACTCAGCTTTTCTACGGCGCGGGCGCATTCGGGATCATCGTGATCTGCGGGCTGATCAACTGGTCGTACTGGCGCGAGTTGGAATCTCAGTAGCGCCCCTATCTCCGTCGAAAGTGGTTGCATGGAGTGCGGTCAGACATGACCGCTTTCACTTCCGCCGGAGGCGGCCTCTTGCTCTTCGATCCAGAACAGCGAGGGCGGCTCCGCCGCAAGGGAAAGCGGCGATATCTCGCCGCACTCCATTGTCGGAGTGCTCGACCTGGGTCGAACTCTGGAGTGAGCACCTTGCTGCTTCTGCGCGATGGAGAGTATTTTGAAAAGGATCGGGAACGGGCACGGCCTCACAGGAGTTCGGCCCTCCAGGTCTCGGAATGGAGGGCCGAGCTCCCGCGAGGCTCTTGCCCCTCCCAAGTTCTGGAAAGGACCGCTCCGCTTCAGCGGGGCTCTCGGATTTCCGCACTTCAGTGCGCAGAGGTGCAAACGGGCGGCGCTACGGGGCGACGGTTTGTCTGCCGCGCGTTCGCGCCGCCGCCGCCAATCGCTCCATCAAAGGCTCGGTCTGCTCCAAGCTCAGACATGCGTCGGTCACGCTCTGTCCATATTTCAGCGGCTGGCCAGGATTGCAATCCTGGCGGCCTTCGACCAGGAAGCTCTCGATCATGATTCCAAAAATGCTCCGGTTTCCGGCTTCAATCTGACCGGCAACGCTCTCCACGACTTCAATCTGCTTCAGATGATCTTTCCCGGAATTCGCATGACTGGCGTCGATCATGATGCGCTCCGGCAGCTTGGCTCGGCCGAGCAGCCGAGCGGCTTCCGCAACGTGCGGGGCGTCGAAGTTCGGCCCGGTTTTGCTTCCACCTCGCAGGATGATATGGCAGTTCTCGTTCCCCCGGCTGCGGAAATGGGCGGCGACGCCATCCTTCGTGTTGCTGGCGAACCAGTGGGGCTCGCGGGCGGCCAGAAGGGCCTCGACGGCAGTCTGCAAACGACCGTCAGTCGGATTCTTGAAGCCGATCACCATGGAGAGCCCGCTGGCAAGCTCGCGGTGCGGCTGACTTTCGGTTGTTCGGGCGCCAATCGCTCCCCAGGAAATGAGGTCGGCGATGTACTGCGGCGCGGTCATGTCGAG
>JAEYWW010000125.1 GCA_023428805.1 Armatimonadota bacterium
ATGTATCATATTGTGAAGTCGGGACCCGTTGTGAAGCAGGACAAGCCGGGAGCCGTCCGAAGGATTGGACGGGGTATGGAATGAAATCAAGGATGAGAACGCCGTTTTCGTTTGGTTTGTTGGGCTTGGCGGCCCTCGGCATCGCCGCCCCCATGAACAAGACCCTTGCCTCGTCGGTTTCGGCGGGTGGCGGCACGGCGGCGTTTGTGCTCAAATCGGGAGCGCTCGGCCTCGCCAAAGGCGGGGACGTCGAGGAGATTTCAGCCGGAGCCGGACGAAGGGTGGTGATGGCCGCGTCGAGTTTGGACGGCGTCGCTTACGTGACCCGCGCGGAGCAGGGCGATCCTGCGTTTCGAATTCATCTTCGGCAGGGAGCCGCGTCCCAGGAGGCCGCCATCCCCGCATGGGCGATCTTTTCCAAAGTCGCCTGGGTCGGTCGCAGCCCAGTTCTGATTGGGGCGCGGGGCGGCCTGATTTATTCCCCGGCTAAAAAGGCATTTGTCGACTCAAAGGAAATCCTGAAGGGCGAGGCTGGCGACGCGTTCATGCAGTGCTTCATTGTCCCCGGCGAAAACGGTTCATGGACAGCGGTCAGACCCTGGCGTTGGATTGAGAATGAGGGAGGCCGGAGCGTGCAATCCCAGATCACGATGTTCGATGCCGGCGGGGAAAGAGTGGGGGCTTTCTTGACCACTGCTCCCCGCTACAAGCAGGTGGGCAGGCACACGATCGACGACGCTGGGCGCATTCAGGGAAGCGAGTTCGTGGTGGCGCAGGCGCGGCTTGCGGTCGGCAGGCGTGATGTTGCCGCGCTCGAAGATCAGGATGTGTCCTGGGCTCCCTTCAGCCGCCCCGATTGGCAGTTTGTCCGCCAGAAGATGGATGGCCCAACCGCCCTGCCCACAGATTCGGCCGTTGTTGCGGCGGGAATGGTTTGGCGGTTGAGGGGAGCCTCGCTGCTGGCTCATCATCCCGAATCGGGGGTCTCGTTCGCCTATCTGCCCTGGAATGCGCAAATCGGCGCACCAACTCAAATCTCCGCTTCGGATAACAAGCTTTGGGTGGTCTGCGAGCGGGGAATCTTGGAACTCGATCCCTCCAAGCCATCGGGGCAGACAGGATATGGCGGATTCATCCGCGCGCGCCTCGGACTCTTCGGACGAGCAGCCAACGAGCGCGAAAACAGGCTGATGAACGCCACGATTTCGTATTTGGGCGTGCCGTACAAATGGGGCGGCAATGACCGGGCGGGCCTGGACTGCAGCGGTTTGGTCGTCCAGGCGCATCTCGCGCTTGGAATCAAGCTGCCTCGGACATCCACCGACCTGCGCCAAACCGGAATGGGGCAGATTGTGCGGGACGAACTGCGGATCGGAGACATTTTGACCCTCCCCGGCCACGCCGCCGTGTACGTGGGCGATGGACGGACAATCGAAGCCCGTACATCGACCCAATCAGTCGCCTACTGGAACATCTGGAACCGCAAGGACGTTGTTGTCCGGCGGTTTCTTTAAGGCTTCGCGTGGAGTTGTGGCAGCAGGTCAGGAGTGCTCGACCTGGGTCGAGCTCTGGAGTGAGCACCTTGGTGCTCCTGCGCGGTGGAGAGTATTTTGAAAAGGATTGGGGGCGGGCACGGCCTCACAGGAGTTCGGCTCTCCAGGTTCGGAATGGAGGGCCGAACTCCCGCGAGGCTCGTCTGCCTCCCAAGTTCTGGAAAGGACCGCTCCGCTTCAGCGGGGCTCTCGGAGTCCCGCACTTCAGTGCGCAGAGGTTCAAATGGGCGGCGTGCCGCCCATTCCAAAGCGCGACGCAAGCGATCGCGAACTCCATATCGGCAGTCTGCCTCGGACCGCTCCGCTTCAGCGGGGCTCTCGGAGTCCCGCACTTCAGTGCGCCGCATCGCGCAGGGCTGCCGAGCCCAGCCAAAGGCTTGCACCTCGGGAGAGGTGCACCACCAAGGAAGGCGCGGCGCATTGCGCATGACAAAGCGCGACATGAATGATCGCGCACTCCAAGGGCGATTTGGAGTGCGGGCAAAGATGACCGCTTTCTATTCCGCCGGAGGCGGTCTGTCGATCTCGATCCAGAGCGCGAGGGCGGAAGCGGCGATGCCTCGCCGCACTCCATGACGTGAGCAGCCACGGGGATGACGTCGCTACCGGGGTGCTTGCCTTTGCGACCTGCCTGCAGTTCAAATCATGAGAGAACTGCCCCATGCTTCACCAATGAAAGTGAGCCTATACTGAGTCATGCTGAGAAATGAATCTGATGGCGCGGTGGTGCGGCTTACGATTGACCGGCCGGATGTCCGCAACTCCTTCAATGACGAGTTGATTCATGCATTGACGGAGGCGTTTCAGAACATGACTGAATCGGCAAGGGTTGTCATCCTGACGGGAGAGGGGAAGGCGTTTTCGGCCGGGGGTGATCTCAACTGGATGCGGAAGGCTGCAGGCTACACCGCACAGGAAAACTACGAGGATGCCTTCCACCTTACGCGATTGTTTCACGCCATGATTCACTGTCCCGCTCCAATCATCGCTCGGGTCAACGGGGCCGCTTTTGGCGGCGGGTGCGGACTCGTTGCCGCGAGCGACATTGGGATCGCGAGCGACAAGGCTCTGTTCGCCTTCAGCGAGGTCAAGCTCGGCTTGGTTCCGGCTACGATTTCAACTTTTGTTCTCCCAAAAATCGGTTCCGGCCATGCGCGGGCGCTCTTCACTACTGGAATGCCCTTTGACGCCGAGCGCGCTTTGAGAGTGGGGCTGGTGCATGAGGTTGTTACGGATGAGGAGCTTGATGCGAAAGTGGATGAGTATGTCGGTCATATCCTCAAATCTGGCCCCCACGCGGTCGCGGCCAGCAAGAAGCTCGCGATCGAAGGGCCGTACGATGACAACGATGCCGCCACGCTCCTGGCGCAGGCGCGGAGTTCAGCCGAAGGAAAGGAAGGCGTCGCCGCTTTCCTGGACAAGCGACCGGCGAGTTTTGTTGTGGAACGCTAGATTTCGCACAGGCAGTATTTGACCGGCGCTTCGCCTCGCTGCAATCACGCCCGGGGCATTGCGCCTGTCATACTGAACCTCATGACATGGGTTCTCGCCAAAGGAGGCGGGCGTTGAAGCGGATTCTCGTCGCCAACCGGGGCGAAATCGCGGTGCGCGTGATGCGGACCGCGCGGGAAATGGGGATCGAAACGGTGGCTGTCTACAGCGAGGCCGACCGCGACGCCCTCCACGTTCAGATGGCAGATCGCGCCGTTTTCATCGGAGAACCAGAACCTGCCAAGAGCTACCTCGTCATCAAGAAGATCATTGATGCCGCGAGGGAGACAGAAGCCGACGCGATTCACCCCGGCTACGGGTTCCTGAGCGAACGAGCGGAGTTTGCCGAGGCGTGCGCCGCCGCTGGAATCACCTTCATCGGCCCGAGCGCCGAGGCGATGCGGAAGCTGGGCGCGAAGATCGACGCCAAGCAGATCGCCGTCGAAGCGGGCGTTCCTGTTGTTCCGGGATTGTTCGAGCCCGGCGCGACCGACTCCGAACTCAAACAGGCGGCGGAGAGAATCGGCTATCCCGTGCTTCTCAAGGCGAGTGCAGGGGGTGGAGGGCGCGGCATGAGAGCCGTGCGGTCGAACGACGAATTCGACTCCCAGATCGCCCTGGCCCGCGAAGAGGCGATCAAGGCGTTCGGCGACGGCGCGATGATGGTCGAGAAGCTGGTGGAGCGTCCCCGCCACATTGAGGTCCAAATCCTGGCCGACACCCACGGCAATGTCGCCTGCCTGTTCGAGCGCGAATGCAGCATCCAGCGACGCCACCAGAAGATCATCGAGGAAGCTCCGTCGCCCGTGATGTCCGACGAGCTTTGGCAGAGGATGAAGACCGCCGCCGAGAGCTTGATCCGCAAAGCGGGTTATGCCGGAGCGGGAACTGTCGAGTTCATGACCGACTTTGACGCAAAGGACTTCTACTTCCTCGAAGTCAACGCCCGCCTCCAGGTCGAGCATCCCGTCACTGAGTCGATCACGGGTATCGACCTCGTGCGGCAGCAGCTCCTGATCGCGATGGGCAGGCCGATGGAGGTGTCATCCGCCCTGATGAACGGAGACCGGAGCGCGATTCGAGGTCATGCGATCGAAGCCCGAATCGTCGCCGAAGATCCGGCGGCGGGCTTTCTTCCCAGCGTCGGCAAGATCATCGGCTGGGCGGAGCCGCAGGGCTTGGGCGTCCGCTTCGACACCGGATTCGGGGCGGGGAAGGAGATCAGCAGATTCTATGACTCCCTGGTCGCCAAGCTGATTGTCAGCGCGGACACACGTGAGGCCGCCATCAATCGACTGAGCCACGCGTTGAAGGACACCCATATTCTGGGCGTCAAGACCAACATCGCCTATCTGATCGATGTCCTCGAATCAGACGAGTTTCGACGTGGCAACACAGATACAGGATTGCTCGGGCGACGATTTGCAGAGTGGAAGCTGGGTGAAGACCTGCCTCTTGAATTGTCGGCATTGATCGAATCGGCTGCGTCGCCAGGATCAGGCGGACCAGCGACCCTGTCCGAATCGTCGCGAACACCGGCCTGGAGCCAAACAGACGGATTCCGAATCGCGCGCCCCTCACACCGGTAAAGAAAAACACATGGCGAAGGTTTATTCGGAGAAGGAAGCGTCGGAAATCCTGCAGAAGGCGGTCGCTCTCCAAGAAGCGGCGGGCGAGGCGGGTGAATCCTACACTCCTGGCATCACTGCTGAAGAGCTTCGAAAGATCGCCGAAGAAGCCGGACTTGACCCGAAGTATCTCGAACTTGCTCTCAAATCAACCAAGGAGTCCGAGCCTCCTAAGAAGTGGTTTATGAACCTTGTCCAGGAGCATGAGCGCGTTATTGAGGGTGAGATTCCACCTGACAGCTTTGACGTGATCTTGGAAGGTCTGAGCAGGAACACACAGAAGCATGGTCTTCGCCAGGTGGGAAGGGCGGTTGAGGGGCAGGTGTCGAAGGGTTGGGGTTTTGGAACGCTCAAACTATCGTCCCGACGGGGTCGTACGAGGCTTTCATTACGGTCGAATCCCTTTCTGCCGATCATGCTCTCCCTCTACCCGTGCTTCATGGCTGGCTTGATCGCTGCAGGTGTGCTGGCCGAACAGAAGATGGGATTGGTGGGCTTGGGAACGTTCGTCGGGTGCATGCTTCTCGGATACGCTGGGTTCCGCTACGGTCTCCAGCAGGGACATCAAACGTTCGCCAAACTCGCCGATGAGCTTGAGTCGAGGGTGGTCCAGGAGACTGAAGAGCTGCGGCAGGAGCTCGCGCGCCCGGATTCCAAGATCGAACCCCCGTCTGAATCCACCCTGGAAAGCCGCTTTAAATGATCCTGCGGTAGATGTCCGCCGTCTTTTCGGCGACCCGCTTCCACGAGTAGCTGTTGAGCAGGTGCTGGCTCAGCGTTTCGGCATCGCTTTTGCTGTCCCATGCTTCCTTGAGCTTGGCGGCGATGTCGTCGGGCGAGTTCACATCGGGATACCAGGCCATGTCCTGGAAGTACTCGATTGGTCCGCCGGTTGGGGTGACAACGACTTTTGCTCCCGCCAATGCCGCCTCCATCGCCGCGATTCCGGGTGTCTCCAGAGTGGATGGAAGAGCGAACACCAGGCAGGCGGCGTATGCCGAAGCGAGCATCGGATCGTCGTGATCGATTCGGTCGAGAAAGGTCGCATTGACCGACTCCCTCCGGCATTGCTCGGCGAGTGCAGGGTCGGCAGCCGCTCCAATGATGACCAGCGGCAGTTGGGCGATCTTGCAGGCGCGGACAAGGTTGAGTTGATTCTTGCGTCCCTCGATCCTCGCCACATTGAGAACGAAGTCGCCCTTGATATTGAACGCGCTGCGGAAAAGCGACGGGTCGCCAAGGGTGAATCTCTCCTCCACGCCGTTGGGAATGACGGAGAGCTTCTCCAGAGGCGCGCCAAAAACTTCACGCATCTGGTTCAACTCTGCCTGCGTGTTCGGAAGAACCATCCGGGCTCGGTCGAATATCCGCCGCATCAAGTTCACTTCATGACCGGGGATTTTGCCCTTCAGCCTGACTCGCCAGTACCTGCTGCGTGGGGTGAGCG
>JAEYWW010000280.1 GCA_023428805.1 Armatimonadota bacterium
AGATTCCTGTGAGGGAGCGCGAAGCTCCCAAGGTCCTCCAGGCGAATAGATCAGTTCACCGTGCACCATGCTGGGCGGGCTGAATTTGAACTTGCCTCCGCCGAGGGCCGCGGAGCACGTGAAAGGCCACTTCATGCCATCGGCAGTTGTGAGTGTCGCCAGAACACCGATGCTTGGCGTGCCGCCGGGATAGGCGACAGTCATGTGATAGGAATGCGTCCAGCCGGGCGCCAGCTCAGGCGCCGGGTTCATCGGATGCATCGAATTATGGAAGAGGCTGAACTGCAGATAATTGGATCCGCGCCCGGTCCACCCAACGAGCGGCAGATAGGTGATGTGGTTGCCCGTGTTGGGGTTGAGATGGTTCTTGAAGCCACCCAATCCGTCTCCTCCACCCAATTTGCCCCAACTGGTACGCAGGAGAGGGGTTTCCCGCGATGTGCCGACACCCGAATCATCGCCAAAAGCTCCTTCGACCGGAAGGGGATAGCCGGGAGGCGTTTCAATGTCTCCCCCGCCCTGCGGCATCGGGATGGGTGCGATGGTGGCGTAGAGAAGCTCTGGATTCATCATCAAGCGGTTGATCCGCTCCTTCTGCAGCAGCTCCTCCGTCCACAATCCACCTCTCAGGCGGGGATTGCGGGGTTCGCCACCCATCGGCGGGTTGGCTTTGATGGGGGGGTGGGAGAATTCGGGAGCTTTTTTGACCGGCAGATGACGCTGGACTTGGCGCGCGGCCTCCGTGAACAAACTGTTCCAGCCTGCTGCAGCAGAGCTGTAGAGATGGACCGCACAGGCGGCGGTGAGTATGGGCCGAGATAGACGAGCGACCACGGAAAATTGCATCTCTCATGAGTATGAGCGACTCGCGATAAAGTTCTCTACGGTGCTTTTGCGAATGTTTGCCGCATGATCGACCGCGGCCGTTGACCAGGCGGCAGCTAGAATCGGGCTTCCATGATCCGCGTCCGCTTCCAGTCTGCGAATCGGGCGGCTAGCTGAGGTCTGGATTTTTGGAGCCAGGCTGCCAGCTTCTTCATCGCCGCCTTCTTTTTCTCATCAGGCCATGTTTCAAAGTATTCGGGCTGGCCGGGAAAGTTCAACGCTGTCAATTGCTGAGCCAAGATGTCGCTCCAGTAGATTGTGCCCGTAGTGCCGACGGGCATGGGCTCTGCGAGCGGCCGACGCCAGGAGACCTTGCCAAATCTGGCGTGATACTCCAGTTTGTCGTTCACGATCGCCGTCCCAATCCCGCGCTCGTCCCCCAGAAGGTCGATCACCATTTCAAAAAACCCTTCATTGAGAAGCAGAGGCGAGGCGAACTCCACTTGAGTCACCAGCCGATCGCGCATGTCCCACTGGCCTCCGGGCATGAAGGCCTTCTGCCCGAATTGATGCAACGGATCGCCCCGCGTCGAGCGCCATACGGGCTCAAAGACAGTTCCCAACTGCCAGAATGCCTCGTCAGGGACAGGGCGCGACATGAACTCGATGTACTCCTGCTTCGCCGTCTCGTCTCCCGCCACAATTCGCTCGGTGATCATGGCCCCATAGTTCGCTTAAACCCACGTGGCCGATGTGCCGCTTGGCATGAATCGCCGGGAGTTGCGGCTGGCATATTGCAGCAGCGGAAGTGCCTTCTTGCGGTCAATCTGAGCGCAGGCAAGGATGAGATTAGATGCCTTGATGGAGACATGCTCTCGGTGCGGTTTCAGAGACTCGTGGAGCAGAAGCCGGATGCGGGAATACAGAAACGACTCCGATTGATCCCACAGTTTGGCGGCGTCTGGATCGCCTGATTCTGCCAGCTTCCAAACCAGGCTGTCCCAATCGTCCATCTGCCGTTCGGCAGAAAGAGATTCGATGACCCGCTGGATCTGCGTCCGTTCCCTGTGCCATTCCCAACGCAGCTTGTAGGCCTGCACCCGCTGCTCCCGTCCGGGTTGGTTCGATGACTTGGGATACTCAAGAATTCCATCGAGCGCGGCAGCCGAGAGCCGCCACGCGGGAAGCAGCCCCCAAGGCATGATGTCCACCCTGGGCGGCATGAAGAACGCCGTCGCACGTTGATCTTTCTCGACGGCCTCCAGCAGAGCGGGCACGGCTGGATCACCGATGCGGACAAGCTCATGCACTACTCCACTCGAATGAACCCAGGGGCCGCCTGGATTGGACCAGCCGAACCCGCTCTCCGCCTCCATCGCTTCGATCAGCTTTTTAACCTGTTGCTTGATCGGAAGCTTGCGGTTCTCCTCGAAGTTGATCGGCTCCGTCCTCTTCCCTTTCGACCGTCGGATTGACTCGCTCTTCACAAGCTCCATCTGATCCAATCCCCACATCGGATGCGGTCCATTCTTATCCAAAGGCTGGAGCGCTGTGAAGTACTCACCCTCCCACTTCAGAAAGTGATCGGCGTCGGCCATGGCCAGATCGTAATGCCCCTCCATGTAATGGCGCACAGCGCGAACGCAGAGTTGACGCAGATAGGGAGCGCTCATCTCAGCCAGCGGTCGCCCCGGCACCACATCGCGGCCCTGCAGCTTGGCCGCCGCCTCCGCTTCTCCGCCTCCCCTCATCCAGAGCGCGACGAGAAGCATGTCCTCGCCTTTTCCAGGCAGGACATTCTCGCCCCTCATCCCGAAACCACTTTGATTGTGCGGCGAAGGCTCGAATGAGCGGTCCCGCCACTCCGAAACAGGCACCACCCTCTCGCTCGCCCAGTCCACGGAGTAGATCAGCCCGTTTCGCAGAATCGCTCGCTTTCCATCCGCCAGCATCCAGCCGTAAGTGTGGAAGGTCTGCCCGCCCAACTGCACCCGCACTTCGTGAAGCTTGAGCCCGGTGGGATCGGCCACTCCATGCGCAAATATGAAGTCAGCGGCAGCTTGATAGTCTCGTGGAATCTCCTGCGCCTGCGCGCCTGCCACGCACGCCGCCACCCACCAGGCCGCTAATTCCCCTCTTCCCCATAGCACCGCATCCTCCGGATCTCTCAAAGTCTGACGGCTGAAATAGGCGCGGATGTCGTCGGAGCTGCTGCGGAGCCAGTTGGCGAATTCCGCGGCTGCGGCCTGCTTGTCTTCCTGCGACCAAAGAACCGAATAAGACGGCGAGTTCTGACCACGCAGATGCCGCATATTGGGGATGATGAAGTCGCTCCAATACAACTCAACCTCTCGATCCGCAGGAAAATCCTCCCGAAGGTTGCGGGTTGTTTCATCGCCGCTCCATTTGAACTTCACAGAACGATCAGGCATTGTCTGACCAAGCGACACCATGCGCTCGTCGAGCAGGATGTCGCAGATCATGTCCCGGTACGCGGGCACCAGCAGGAGGCGCGAGATGGCGTCATCGGCCTGTCTCAAACTCGCGCGGCCATCCCAAGGACCGCCCTTTTGGAACAGTTCCTCACCCAGACGGGCGAAATCAGAGCCAGGCTCCGCCATGATCACCGGCATGAACGTGCGATCTCGATCTGTGATTCCGCCGGTGTAGCGGCGCGTCATGAACTTGCGGTAGTCATCAATGGCCGCCTCATCCCCGCACATCACTCTCCGCATCGTTGCCTCTCCGAAGGCAGGGTAGATTTCGCTCATCATCCCGGAACGCCACCGCGAATCGTGCTTGCGTTCGGCTGAGGGCAGGAATCTCGGCGTGAGTCGGCAGGCCTCCTGCAGGCAGGGAGGCGCGGTGCCGGGATCGAATTTGTGAGCCGCGACGAGATCCGCGCGCTCATG
>JAEYWW010000178.1 GCA_023428805.1 Armatimonadota bacterium
GTATGGGGGCGAAGTCGTGCTCTATGATCGAGATGAGTCGTCGCGCGAGGAACTTGGGGCGCGGCTCTCGGCGGAGCGCGGGCTGACGGTCATCCCTCCCTACAACTATGCCCCGGTCATCGCAGGACAGGGGACAGCCGCCAAAGAACTGATCGAGGACACAGGCGAGCTTGACCTGCTGCTGGTGTGCGTCGGAGGCGGTGGACTGCTCGGCGGCAGCGCGGTCGCAAGCAAGGCGATGCAGCCGAACTGCCGGGTCGTCGGCGTCGAACCGCAGGCTGGAGATGACGCCTGCCGATCATTCCGTTCAGGACAGATCGAATCTGTTCTCAACCCGGAAACCATTGCAGACGGCGCTCGAACGCCGTCCATGGGTGAACTGACTTTCCGGCTCATGCAAGAAAATGTCGACGAAATGCGGGCCGTCTCCGATGCATCTCTCATCGACGGAGTTCGATTCTATTGGGAGCGGATGAAGATTGTCGTGGAACCAACTGGCGCTCTGTCTGTTGCCCCGATCTGGGATGGACAAATCGATGTCCATGGACTGCGTGTGGGAATCATCATCAGCGGCGGCAACGCGGATATACCTGCCGTTTCAAAGTTGATGTCCGAAACCGCCGTCCACCCGTTGCTCGCATCAAACTAATCAGCTCCTGCGGGCTCCATCCATGTCAAAGGCGACGGTGAAGGCGGCAATCTTGCCCCTGCCCTTGGGATCGTCCTTGAGTTCAGCCGTCAGGTGGCTTCCCGCACGGGAGCCGTCCATCTGACGTTCGCTGTAGATTCCGTCCCGCAGGTTCATGACCCGCCGTGAAGGATCACGTTTGTTGTACGGTTCTTTTGAGAGAAGAACGTCGTACACATTCTCATCGAAGAAAATCTGGCTGGTGAACTCGTAGGTTTCCTTGCCATCAGGGGAAAACGTGCGGATTTTGAAGTGGATGTGGATTGCGCGGCCCATGTAGAAGCCGGGATAGATCGTCTGGAATTCGACTTCACCCTTCTCATCGGTCATCTGGAACCCCCGCAGCCAGTATTCGCCGCTGGTGTCTTCGCCTTGGATGGGATTGCTCGGCTCTCCCGAGTAGATTCCGTCGGCATCGCAGTGCCAGACATCCACCATCGCGCCCTTGAGCGGATCGCCTTGCGTGCCATCCAATTCGTAGACTTTGAACTTGAGCAGCAAAGGGAGTCCTTCCACCACGCCCGGGCGTTTGGAGTCGCCGATGAGGTTGGATCGGTCGAGCTTTTTGTCGACAAAGAATGGTCCTTCGGTCAACTGAGGAGTCGCGACCAGATTGAGCTTGGGGCCAGTCTGCTGGGCGAGCGCCTTCTTGCCTCCGAAACCAAGCACCAGCCCGAACCCGGCCATGCCCGCCGTCATCAGGGCTTCGCGCCGCGAAAGGATTTTGCCGATAGTTTGGTCGTCGTGATCCACATTTGAAGGATACGATGATTTTGTGAGGCACTTGTGAGTGGTTTTTATGGCAACGCTTATCTTGGACTTCGTTCCATCTGCTTCTTGAGCAATCTTTCCATGGCAGGATCAGCCCTCTTGCCGTCGATATAGACTCCCTCTTCTACATTGCTAAAATGCGAATTGCCGAATGGTGATTGCCTGTGGAATCTGTCCTCCATTTTTCTGCGCTCTGCGTTGAAGGAGGAAAACATCACCCACACTATGATTCCGAAGATCACCAGCATCACCAGCCCAAAAACTGGGTGGCCTTCTTTATTCCGTTCATGCTCCCTCAGCATTTCGGGAGTCACCATTCGTGCATGGACGATGACAGGCTGGTCTCGGTCATCTGCTTCCTGCCTTCGAATCCTCGCTTCGTGATCGGCGATCTTTTCTTGGTGAACCTTGGCTTCTCGCTCAAGCTTGCCGACGCGAAGCCCGAAGCGCTCCTCCCAATCCTCTTTCCGGATATTGCCGAGGATCATGCCGATCGTGCGGGGCGAGGCGCCGGTCGCTTCGACGATGTCCCCTACTCGACTTTGCCCGCTGAGAGCAAACTCCTGCTCGCCCAAGCGTCGCAGAATCTCATGAAGCTCCTCATTTGTCACTTCCTGCTCAAGTAGAAGCTGCTCCTGACTCATATCCGCTTCATAATGACCGGAAAATGAACTCAGGAGTTCGCTGATTTTCGCGCGACCAAAGTGATTTCCTTCAATTCGAAGGTCATCGAGGGCTCAATGAGGGGCTGGAAATAGTCCCGCAGCGCCCCTTCGCTCTCAAAAATCAACCGCTTGAGTTCCGGGCGGTCGGCTTCTGGGACATCCTGGCGGTCCATCCAATCCTGGAAGTTCATCCGCTTCCCCCTCACAACCAGAGACTCGACGAGAAAGCCGGACTCTTCGACCATCGCCCGCCACTCCGACGGAGGAATGTTGCGGCCATGGGATCGATCTCGGATCGTCTCAACTTCATCCACAACAAGAGTCGCGTCCGCCTCCTCAGAGCCGACCGTGTCAATCAGGAGCAGCCAGCCGCCCGGCCTGACAACGCGGGATGCCTCCGAAACGAATGCCTGGGCGTCGGTGAAATGATGCGCCGCCAATCGAGATGCCACCCCAACTGCCGAATCTGCTTCAAACGGCAGGCTTTCGGCTTGGGCGAGCACCGCCCGCACGTTGGGAAGCTCCATCGCCGCCGCTTCGCGCTCGACGATCTGCAGCATTTCCGGCGTGATGTCCACTGCGGCCACTTCATCGGCCCGCAGGGCGAGCGCATAGGCGGTATGCCCGGCTCCCGTGCCGACATCCAGAACGAGGCCATTCATCGGGCTCAAACCCAAAATCAGATCCATCAACTCGGCGGGAATCTGGTGATCCCGGCTCGAAAGATATTTCTCGGCCGCGCGGCCAAAACGATCCTGTACTGAATCAGACATCATTCAATCGGAAGGTAGATGGTCTTGAACATCTCGTCGTCTCCCACCTTGGCCTTGAAGGTGAGCGGGAAGACGCCGACAGTGTTGCGGGGCACGATGATCTCGACCGGAATCCGGGCCGTGCCGCGCGAGTGGTAGATCGCGAACTTCTGCTCCTTGCCCTTCGAGACCGACCAATCTTGGGGCACTTCGGTGAAGAATGTCCCTTCAATCCGGCCCGTGAACTGGCTCCGCAGGATCACGTTGGTGCGGATGATCTGCATGTCGGTGCTTCCCTGCAGATTCTCCTTGATCGCCACCTCAAAATCGACGACGTCGGCGATGCGAACGCTTGTTCGGAGGAGAATCGGCTGCTCGCCCGCTCCCAAGATTTCAGCGCGAATGACCCGCCAGCCCGGAACCGCATCTCTAGCGATGATCGAGTCGAAATCCAAGGCCGATTTGTTGCGGTTGAACGGAGGGAATGGCTGCATCCCGGAGGCGACCATGTCCTTCGCAAGCCCCTCGCCCCGATATTCAAACCGATTGAGCTGCACGGTCTCATCATCCCGTTGAACTTCAAACTTGAGCTTGAGGCGATCCTCCCGCGCCACCGAACGATTGGCCACGACCGGACGCCAGCTCATCCCCGGCAAAAGCCCCCGGCTGGAATCGAGCTGAAGATTGACAAAGGCCAGACCGCGCGGCAGGTACGCTTCGCCCAGATCAATATTTGCCGGAACCGCATCAACGCGGACGCCGAGACGCTTCCCCGCCTCCGGCCCCTGTCGATAGGGCGGCACATAGGAGCCTTCGAGAATCCATCCGCCCTCGGTCGCGGCGGCCGCGACCTTGACCGCCTCGGGCGGAACGCCGCCGTCGCGCCACATCGGGCCGGTCGGGTCGGTCGCATCCAGGAAACGCACGCGAACGCGCGGCTCGCCCGCTTCAAACTTGATCCGCAGCTCCAGGTTGTCGTCTCCGACCAGCCAGCCATCCGCGTTGTAGTCGAGGCTCAGAACAATATCCTGATCCGTCTTCGCATGGGCCGCCCAATAAATGATCTCCGGCTCCCATTGGAAGTAGGTCATCCCTCCGTGGCTTTCGGCGAGGTTGTCCCACTCCTCCTTCTCGATCTTTCCGTCCAAAACGGGCGTCAGAGCCACACGGACAAGGCTGTCCACCATCTGGTTCTGGCTCATGCTGACCGACTGGGCCAGCAGGGCGGATGCAAGAAGCGAGAGAGTCATTGCGTTGAGAGTACAGACTGTTTGGAACCCTCAGACGATTCGCGGATCAGGCCCTCTGTTCGGCCCACAGTCGGCGCGCTTCCCGATGAAACCAAGGACGAAAATCGAGAATCTGGCGGTTGCTTTCGTCGGGGTGGACGCGGTTTGAAAGGAGCACGGCGAAAAGCTCCGCATCCGGGTCGATCCAGATCGAGGTGCCGGTGAATCCGGTGTGCCCAAAGGAGCGACGCGACCATTGCGGAGTGCGCGGCACACCCGTGTCGAACCCGAGGGCGCGGGTGGAGAGGTCATCCTGCCTCCGCGTCCACGTTTGGATCGTCTCGGGCTTGAGCCAGGCTTCGCCGTCCCGGAGGATCACCTGCGCCCACCTTGCGGCGTCTTTGAGCGTCCCGAACAGCCCCGCGTTTCCGCTGACTCCGCCCAGGATGAACGCGCTCGGATCATGCACTTCGCCCTGGATTAGTCCTTCACCCCTCCATGCGGACGAGAGCGATGTCGGCGCACAGCGTTCACGATCAGATGGCCGGAATCCGGTTTGATCCAGCCCGAGCGGTTCGCCGACGTGTGTGCGGAACGCATGATCGAACGGCTGAGCAAAGACCGCTTCCAGAACCCGGCGCATCACCAGGAATCCGACGCACGAATAGATCATGCGGTGTGGAACTGCCGCGCGAATTTCCGCGGCGAGAAGCTTTGCTTCGCCCTCCTCCGGAGTTCGGCAGTCCCTGTTCATTTCCAGATAGGGCGGCAGGCCGGATCGGTGAATCAAAAGCTGGCGGATGGTGACGCCGCGATGACGGAAGGACGGCCAATAGTCCGAGGCCGCCCGATTCAACTCCAACCCACCCCGCTCCCATGCGACCATCGCCAGGCTCGTGGTTGCGATGACCTTGGTCAGACTCGCCAAATCCCAGAGCGTGGCTTGATCGACTTCACGGCTCTCCTTCTCGTAGGTGAATCTCCCGTCATAGCCTTGCTCCAACCAATCCAACCCGCCAACGGCCCAGGCCGCACCGGGAAAAACGCGCCTCTCGATGGCGGATTGAAAAAGCAGGTTCAAGGATCGACCACCGTCAGGCCGTGAATCCGCAGCGCGCCGCTCAAGCTCTGCCGTGCGATCCGCAGCTCCTTCATTTCCGCTCCTGCCGGAAGCGCAAATCGGATCGCCGACAGCGTTCCATTGCGGCTGGAGATGAGCGTCGTGCGCGAATCTCGCCGCGAGCGGGCGTGCTGCCCGTAGGCGATGTCGAGTCCGACTTTCCCGCCATCGGCAAGGATCACATCCGCGCGCGCCAGCGTCTCGCCCTCGGGCGTCCAGGCGAGGCAGTCCACGGCCATCGCCAGTTCGCTCGCCTTGACTCCACCCAGCGGAATGATGATCTCGTTCGGCCCGCTTTCGGCGTCTTTGTAAAGCGGCGAATTGAGCACGAATGGCTTCGCCCAGAGCCGGAAGCTAGTGCCTCCAATCTTCAGCGGCTTCGCCTCGCCTTCCAGCTTCGCAGACCGGCCCGAGATGTTTCTTGAAGGTTCCGGAGGGGAGAAATAAATGCGGCTCAGCACTGCAACGGGATCGTAGGGCAGGTTCTGCGGCTTCTCCGTCCGCCCGCTCCAAGCGTATTCGGCGGAGAGGATGTAGGCGGCAAACTGCGGGAAGGCGCGGATCATGCCCAGTTCGCTGCTCTCATAACCCGCCCATGTCGTCTGCAGGACACCCGGCGTTCCCGCCTTGATCGCGGCGTGGGTGAAGCCATAGATGTTCCCCGGCT
>JAEYWW010000228.1 GCA_023428805.1 Armatimonadota bacterium
TTTCAGTTGCGAGCGAAGTCGGTCGAGGTCAAAGATGCCCCCTGATAGCGTCCAATCGCCCCCGCGAATTGGACAGCGCTTCATGCTGCTCTGGAGTCAACATGGGTTCGACTGTACCTGCGTCGAGGCGGGTTCACTGGGCTTGGGGACGGCGGTACTTCCTCGTGCCCTTCTTGGCGGCGCTGATCTGCTTCAGTTCATCCAGCACCTTCTGCCGGCTGTCGCGCAGTGTGTCTTCAGCTCCCGCCAGCACAAAAAGAATCTGTTCCAAGCTGGCTTCGTGCTCGGGATTGAGCGAAAGTTCCGAGATGAGGCGATCCTGTTCATCCAGAAGCGCGCGGATTTCATTCTCGTCGCCTCGCTGGCTGGCATCCTGCAGCGCGTGCGCCGTCAGTCGGAGTGATTCGAGAGGGTGCATGTCATGCCGCCTCCAGCATCTCCACAAGCCCGTGGCCCATTTCCTGCTGTCGCTGGATCGTCCGCCAACTCTCGCCAAGGTCGCTGACGAGCTTCATGCATTCGTCCAGCATCTCCATGTTGTCCTGGATGTTGGCTTCCATGAGGCGGTTGTAGACAAAGCTGTAGAGCGAGAGAAGATTCTTGGCGATGTCCCCGCCGCGCTCCATGTCGAGGCTCGACATCAGCTCGGCGATGATGCGCTGAGCGGCCTGCATCGACTTGTTCTGCTGGTACAGATCGCGCTGCTCCATGGCCACCTTGGCCGCGTGCATATGCTTCATCGCCCCGTCGTAGAGCATGATGATGAGCTGCAGAGGCGATGCGCCTCCGATGGCTCCCTTTCGATATTGCGCGATCTGAGTGGTACCGTAAGCCAAAGAGTCTCCTCAGTTGTCCTGAGGGAATTGTTGGCCCGTCGCCCACTCCGGCTCACCCTTGTCGGACCGAAAAAGCAGACAAAGTGCGGAAACAAGGGCGATCGAGACGAACCAGCCGCCCGGAATCATCCACCCCCAACGCTCAGGGTACTCAGGACGCGGCAATTCAGTGGTCAGGAAACCCAGCATGACCTCCTTCATCCGCAACCAAATGAAGATGCTGGCGATCATCCCGCCGCCGAGAGAGCCCGAGAGTCCGGCGAAGCCGAACCGCCACGTGGTCAAAGCGGAGATCACGAGGCAGGGAAGCAGTCCAAAAAGGGCGATGGACGTGATCCCCGACGTGCGGTGGTTTTCAAAAACGAGCCAGGGCCAAGCTGAAAGGATGTAGATGAAGACGGATGTGAGCCCGACTGCCATGCAGCCCGCCATGAGATGCCCCTCAAAATCCCGCCGCTTCTTGATCGGCTGATCCAGCTTCTCGTCCGTGTTCAGTGGCTCGAAGGGCACAACTGCATCTTACAACAAGCATCGCTGGAGCCGAAGAGTGCTCCAGGCGAGTGTGATCAAGTCCTCGACGTGATCCCAAATCCGAGCCCCAGCGGGGCGGTATTCCTCGGATCGGCAAATGGCGCCCCGATGGGGCTCATTCTCCATGTGTTGCGGCGACGCGCCAGGGCTTCGCCCTTCGCTGCGATGTTCCAGCCCTTCGGGCCTGCGAAGTGCTCTCCACTTTTTCTTTTTTGCGAACATCAATATCAATCAATGCGAATCGGCAAACTCCGCGTGCCACTCTGGCCGTTGCCCCGAAGGGGCAGAATTCCGCAGCGAAGGGCGAAGCCCTGGTTCTCCCGACGTGATCCCAAGTCCGAGCCCCAACGGGGCGGTCTTCCTCGGATCGGCAAAGAGCGCCCCGATGGGGCTCATTCTCCATGTGTTGCGGCGACGTGCCAGGGCTTCGCCCTTCGCTGCGATGTTCCAGCCCTTCAGGCCTGCGATGCGCGCTCCACTTTTTCTTTTTTGCGAACATCAATATCAATCAATGCGAATCGGCAAACTCCTTGTGCCACTCAGGCGGTTGCCCCGAAGGGGCTGAATCCCGCAGCGAAGGGCGAAGCCCTGGTTCTCCCGACATGATCCCAAATCCGAGCCCCAACGGGGCGATATCCATGCCAGGCTTGCGAATCCGATCAGGTTTGACTAGAATAAGAGCATGCGTTCGTTTTTGTTCGGCACTTTCTGCGTTGCATTGCTGGGAACCGCCTCCATGGCGTCGGCGGGGTCGAAATTTCACACGGCCAAGAAGGAAGGTTGGTGGGATGTCAAGGTCGAGCAACCTGAGTTCACGGGGAGAAGCAAAGTGCAGCGCGCCGCGAACGCGGTCTGCGCCTCAGCCGCAAAGATGAGTTTCAATCATTTTCTCAGCGAAGCCAAGAAAGACGCTCCTTCCATGCAGGGCAGGGACCACTTTGGGGGCTACTTCATGGATTCCCGCTTCCGAACGACCACGAACAGCAGTGAACTGGTCTCCGGTCATTGGACGACATACACCTACACGGGCGGCGCGCATGGAATGACGAATTTCCGCACCGTCAACATCGGCTGGCATTGGGGGGAAGTGAAGGAGCTGGACATCCAGGACCTGTTTCTTCCGGGAGTGGACGGGATGCGCGAAGCCCGATTCGTGGTTCTGCAGAAACTACGTGCCGAAGAGAGGGCAGACTGGGTTCAGGATGGCGACTTCATGCTTGCCGACGAGATTCTGGAGAACTTTGTGATTTCAACCAAGGGAATCACCTGGCTGATTGAGCCGTATGCGGTCGGTTCGTATGCATCAGGCAGCTTTGAAATCACGATCCCATTCAATGACATCTTTGGCCTTGATCGCGATGGGGCGTTGAAATCAGTCATGCGCTGACACGCAAATAGCCTGTCAAACAGAGTATAAGGAAGCCATGGTCAGAACCGGCAGCGCAGTTTGGAAGGGCGGAATCATGGACGGCAAGGGCGAGGTTTCGCTCGAATCGGGAGTGTTGAAGGGAGCGCAATACAGCTTTTCATCACGCTTCGAGAGCGGGATTGGAACCAACCCCGAAGAGCTTTTGGGAGCCGCGCATGCGGGCTGTTTCTCGATGGCCTTGAGTGCGACTCTGAATGGGGCTGGATTGAGCCCCGAAAGCATTGAAACCTCCGCGAAAGTGTCCGTCGTGAAGGATGGCGAAGGATTTGTCATCAACAAGGTGCATCTGGACGTGACCGCCTCCATCCCCGGGGCGAGCGACCAGCAGTTCCAGGAACTGGCGACGGCGGCCAAGGAAAACTGCCCTGTCTCCAAGCTCTTCAATGCCGAGATCACGATGAACGCTCAACTGAAGTAGGGCCTGCTGCACTGCTTTGGCCTCGTGGAACCCAGTCTACGTCGAGTTCCACGAGGCTTCTTTGTACCAGTGTACGAAAATTCGTTAAACTAGGGTTATGGACCCCATCGCTCCAGGGATTCAATCGGCTTTGGGAGAGATTTCCCAGGAACAGATCGCCGGATTCCAGACTGCCTTCGAGTCGGACCCCCGCAATCTGCAGGCCATGAATTCCGTCTGCACGACCCCTGTCACAAAAGTTGCGCTCAACCGCCGCCGCGTCACGCAGAACAACATGACGTTCAGCGTGCATCTGCCTGAAAACCAGATCACATCGCAGAAATCCAGCGGACGCTGCTGGCTGTTCGCCGCCCTCAACACCCTCCGGGTGGTTGCGATGAAGAACATGAATCTGCCGGAGACTTTTGAACTCTCGCAGAACCATCTCATGTTCTGGGACAAGTTTGAAAAGGCCAACTTCTTCCTCGAATCCGTCCTGAGCACCCTCGACGAACCTACTGATGGCCGCCTGATCAACCATATCTTCCAGTCTCCCATTCAGGATGGCGGGCAGTGGCATATGTTCATCAACCTGGTCGAAAAGCATGGCATCGTGCCGAAATCGGTCATGCCCGAAACAGACAGCAGCAGCGCGACGGGGATGATGAACTGGCAGATCACCCTCCGCCTGCGCGAATTCGGCTGCCGCATCCGCGAAGCCCACGCGGGCGGCGCGGGGCTGGAGGAACTTCGTGCGATGAAGCCAGAGATGATGCAGATGGTCTACCGGATGCTCTGCATCCACCTCGGCGAACCACCGACCGAGTTCGAATGGCAATGGCGCGACAAGGAGCGCGGGTTCCATCGCGACGGCGTGATCACGCCCAAAGAGTTCTATCGCAAGCACATCGACGTTGACCTTTCCGAGATGGTCTGCCTCATCCATTGTCCGCAGTCAACCAAACGGTTCAATGAGGTCTACACGGTCAACTTCCTCGGGAATGTGGTCGGCGGCGAGCCGATCAAGTACCTCAACGTTGAACTGGATGTCATGAAGCAGGCCGCGATCCGGCAGATGCAGAACGGCGAGCCCGTCTGGTTTGGCTGTGATGTGGGCAAGTATCTGACCCGAGATCAGGGCTGGATGGACATGCGCCAATTCGACTATGACCTTGTCTATGGCTCCAATCCCACCATGACAAAGGCGGAGCGGCTGGATTACGGCGAGTCTCTGATGACCCACGCGATGGTGTTCACGGGCGTCGATCTGGACGACTCCGGAAAATCGCGCAAGTGGAGAGTTGAGAACTCCTGGGGTGATGAGAACGGCGATCGCGGGTTCTACGCGATGGCAGATGACTGGTTCGACGAGTTCAACTACGAAGTGGTCGTCCACCACAAGTACATTCCCGCCGAAGTCCTGGCCCTTCTGGACCGGGAGCCAATCGGACTGGAACCGTGGGACCCGATGGGATCGCTGGCCTGACATGCTGTGGATTCTCGGGTTGTGCGTGGCTCAAGCGGGCTCTGAGCCGTCGTTTGTTGATCGGACTCAGGATGTCGGACTCTCCATCAGCGGGGAGGGCGCGTGCTGGGTGGACATCGACAACGACGGCTTCCCAGACCTCTGCGCAGGGGGAGCGGTTTGGAAGAACCATGCAGGCCGAAGATTCAGCAAGGTGGCGGATGTCGGCGCGGTGGTTGCGGCGGATTTCGACAACGACGGATTCGCCGATCTCTACTCCTGGAATCAGCGGAAGCTCTACAAAAACAATCAGGGAAAGAGCTTCTCGGAAGTGCCTCTGCCGAAAATGGAGGGAGTTTCGCGCGGCGCATGTTGGGGGGATTTCGACAACGACGGCTTTGTGGACCTCTACGTTGGCGGATTTGAAGACTGGGAGAAGCAGCTCACCTATCCGAGCTACGTCTTGAAGAACGTTCGGGGAAGCCGCTTTGAAATTGTGAGAACCGAAGCCAAGTGGCGGACCCGGGGCGTCACCGCGTCCGACTACGACCAGGATGGCGATTTGGACGTCTATGCCTCCAACTATCGCCTGATGCCGAACCAGCTTTGGTCAAGCAGCGATTGGAAGGATCTGGCCGCCGAGCGGAATGCCATCGCCACCTCAACGGGCTTCGGGGGAGGGCACTCGATTGGCGCCGCTTGGGGCGATTTCGACAATGACGGATTGATCGACCTCTTCGCGGGCAACTTCGCTCATGTGGACAGTCGCGGCGATCAGCCGAAGTCTCGTTTTCTGCGGAACCTGGGCGCGGCGGGCGGCTGGAAGTTCGACGACCTGGGAACTTGCGGGGTCTTCTATCAGGAGTCATACGCAAGCCCGGCGGCGGGGGACTACGACAACGACGGCGACCTTGATCTGTTCTTCACGACGGTCTATGCCGATGCTTCGTTTGGCAAAAAAAACTACCCGGTGCTCTATCGGAATGATGGAAAATTTTCGTTTGCCGATGCGACGGCTGGGGCGGGGCTTTCGCAGTTGGCTCCGACATATCAGGCCGCATGGGCGGACTTTGACCGGGATGGTGATCTGGAGCTTGTCACCGCCGGGAAGCTGTTTGTCAACCGGAGCCAGCGCGGAACGTGGCTGCAGATGGAGCTTCGCGGCGACGGCAGAAAAGTGAATCGATCCGCCATCGGCGCGCAAGTTCGCATCAAAGTGGGCGGCAAAACCCTCACGAGACAGGTTGAGGCGGGCACAGGGGAAGGCAACCAAAACGATCTCGTGCTCCACTTCGGCCTGGGCGGCCATCAAGGCCCGCTGGACGCGGTCATAACATGGCCCGGAGGAGCCAGCCAGAAGGTGAGGATCAAGGAGGTCAACCAGAAGGTTGAAGTTCTCTACAAGCAGTAGCTTGTCATTCTCTGTCCTGCGCCAGAACTTTCCCCGCGATCTCGGCGGCCTGTTCCAATTCGTCCCGAGAGTTGAGCAGGTCGGGGCCGAAGCGGGCATATCTCCCCCGCGAATCCACATTGACACCGTTCTGCTTCAATCTGCCGCAGTACGCCGCGCTGTCGCCTGACTCAACTAAAACGAACGCGCCGAATTGGCTCGGATCATCCGGGACCACGACGGGCACGCCATGAGCCCGAAGGGACGCGCGGAGAAACTCAAGCTGCCTGAGGCTGTATTCTCTCTGCCGCTCAACCCCAATTCCCAAAGTCAATTCCAGCCCGGACTTTGCCTGGTACATCGTCAGCACGGGCGGGGTAGATTCCAGCCAGGCGTCTCCAAATTCAGGAGTGTCGCTCCGGTCATAGCCAAACGGGTTCTTCTTCGCAAACCAGCCTGTGTCCAATGTCCGCCGTTCCGCATGGCGGGGGTGAATCGCCAGCCAGCAGGCACCAGGCCCCCCACGCGTGTATTTGTATGACCCACCGATCATGAAATCCGCGTCTAGTTCCACCATCTGGATGGGAATGACTCCGGCAGCGTGGTAGGCGTCAACCAGGACAAGCATCCCGTTGGAATGAGCCTTCTTGATGATAGTCTGGAGTTGGGGAATGATCTGGCCCGTGCCAAAGACCACTTGGGAGACAACCAAAAGGTCAGCTTCTGCGTCGAGGGCGGAGAGAATGGAGTCAGCATGAAACAACCCTCCTTCTTCTGCATCAATCCAGGTGATTTCCGCCCTCTTTTTAACCTGGTAGGTCTTCAGAATGAAGTCCAAGCTGTCGAATTCAGCGCGGGTCGAAATGACTCGACAGCGATGCTCGAATGTGTTGAGAACGGCGCGGAGCCCCTGCCCGGCTGAAGTTTTGGGGGCGATGAGTGACGAGTCAGGATGACCGAGCAGCCGCGCGACCTGGGATCGGAAGCGACCGATCTCGTCCATCCAAGGCCCCCATGCATCATCCAGATGCTCATACCACAGGCTGGCCGCCTCATTGACATCCTCAACCATCTGGTCGAGAGGGCGCCCAAGTGAATGGTTGGCGAGATAGATTTCCTCCCGCTGCCGGACCCGGGAAAACAGCGGCCAGATATGCTCGCGCAGCGCCTCCTCTGACAGCGGGCCCGAGCCAAGCTTTTGCACCTGTTCCGAGATCGACAGGCTCACCTCCCGATCTCCGTCCGCACATCCCATAGCTCGGGGAAGAGCCGCGTGAAGATCGCCTGGCGCAGGAAGGGCACACCCGAACTTCCCCCGCTGCCAGTCTTGAAGCCGATGATCCGCTCGACTGTCTTCACGTGCCGATATCGCCACAGAGAGAACTGCTCCTCGACATCCACCAGCTTCTCACACATCTCGTAGGCCGCCCAGTATTCACCGGGATTCTCATAGATCTGCTTGAAAACCTGGATCAGCGTGATGTTCTCTTGATAGGGCTGAGACCAATCTCGCTCCAGGCACTCGGCGGGGACGTCATATCCGCGCCTCGCAAGATGCCGAAGAAACTCATCGTAGAGGCTCGGGCTGCTCAGCATCTGCCGCAGCTCCGCGTAGATTTCCGGCTTGTGACGGAACACCTCGATGGCCTGAGCATCCTTGTTGCCGAGCAGAAACTCGATCATCCGGTTCTGGAACGACTGCAGCCCGCTCGCCTGCCCGAAGACCCCTCGAAACTCCGCATACTCGCTCGGGGTCAGTGTTTCAAGCACCGCCCACTGCTCGAAGAGCATCCGCTGAATCTGCTTGACGCGGGCAAGGATTTTGAAGCACGGTTCCAAGTTGTCCCGCCTCACGTGCTCGACGGCGGCACGCAGTTCATGCACCGCCAACTTCATCCATAGCTCGGAAGTCTGATGCTGGATGATGAACAGCATTTCGTCGTGATGCTCAGGCTGCGAAAGCGGCTCCTGCGCATTCAAAATCAGGTCAAGCCGCAGGTATCCACCGTAGTCGAGCTTCGACTGAAAATCAGTCTGAATCGAATCCTCAAATTGCCGTTCGGTCATCCGTAGTTGTGGTTGGAAGATACCTAGCATTGTCCAGCATTGCACTTTCGTTTCGGGTGACGTAGAATAGGTGGGATGCACCAGATCGTCTTCGAGGTTGTGGAGTCGGAGGAGGGAGGCTATGTTGCCCGAGCTCTCGGACATCGCATTCATACCCAGGGCGAAAATTGGGAGGACCTCAAGCAGATGGTTCAGGATGCGGTCAAGACTCACTTCGACGAGTCCAGCCGCCCTGCAATGATCCGCCTTCTGTTTGTGCGGGAAGAGGTTCTTTCGGCTTGAAATTACCGCGTGATCTAAACGGAGAACTGCTCTCGCGACGATTGGCCCGACTTGATTTTGAAGTCATCCGACAATCAGGCAGTCATATTGTGATGAGCCACATTCCCACCAAAGAAACAATATCTGTACCTGCACATCGCCCTTTGAAAGTTGGAACTCTCCGCGCGATTCTCCGTGACGTTGAAGAATTGACAGGAATGACTCTTCCGCAAATCCTTGCGGTCATAGCCTGACCAGGCAATCACTCACCCCGCTGGTATGCTGAAAGCCAGCAACGACGACGGCGTCGTCAACTCAAGGATTAAGAAAAGACTATGTCCATCCGTGTTGGCATCAACGGCTTCGGGCGCATCGGGCGCCTCTCACTCCGCACCATCCTCGAACGCCACCCGGGCGAGATCGAAGTGGTTGCGATCAATGACCTGACGAGCGTCGGAACGAACGCTTATCTCTTCCGCCACGACTCGGTCTACGGCAATTTCGCGGGCGATGTCAGCCACGATGAGGACAGCTTCCAGGTTGCGGGCCACGACATCATAGTTTTCAAAGAGAAGGACCCCGCCGAGATTCCGTGGGAGAGTGCGGGAGTCGACCTCGTGATTGAATCCACCGGTTTCTTCACCGACGCGAATCTCGCCAAGGCCCACCTCAAGGGTTCGGTCAAGAAGGTCATCATCTCGGCCCCGGCCAAGAATGAGGACGTCACCATCGTGCTCGGCGTCAACGATGGGATGTACGATCCGGCCAAGCACAATGTGATCTCCAACGCGAGCTGCACCACCAACGGCCTCGCCCCGGTCGCCAAGGTGCTCCACGAGAAGTTCGGCATCGAAAAGGGTCTGCTGACCACCGTCCACGCCTACACCAACAGTCAGAGCACCGTTGACACCGCGCGCAAGGACCTTCGCGACAGCCGCGCTGCTGCCGAGAACGTCGTGCCGAGCAGCACGGGTGCCGCCAAGGCCGTCGGATTGGTCATCCCCGAACTTCAAGGCAAGTTCACCGGCATGGCGTTCCGCGTCCCGGTTCCGACCGTCAGCGTCGTGGACTTCACCGCCCAGCTCACCAAGAAGGCGAGCGTTGAGGAGATCAATGCGGCGATGAAGGAGTATGCGGACGGTGCAATGAAGGGCATCCTGCGCTATACAGACGAGGCTCTGGTCAGCACCGATCTGCGCGGAGACACCCACAGCTCAATTTTCAGCGCGCCCGACACCATCGTCCTCGACGACATGGTGAAGGTGGTCGCCTGGTACGACAACGAGTGGGGCTACTCCTGCCGCATCGCCGACATCGTGAAGTTCATCGCCGACAAGGGCCTCTAAAACAGGAGTGCGGTCGCTTGCGACCGCTCTGGAG